>NZ_BCBD01000116.1:0-17338 GCF_001320345.1 Pseudomonas sp. NBRC 111127
CCGGACCGCTGCACAGGCGTCGGCCACATCGCTCTCACCCCAGCGCAGGTGCAGTGCCTGGCGGTACGCCCGGCCATAGCCGGTGCTGCCCCGGTAGTTCAGGTCGGCCACGGCAAAGCCGCGTTGGGTCCAGTACTGGATGCGCGGGTCGAGCACCGGGTAGCAGGCCGATGTCGGGCCGCCGTGGATGAACACCACCAGCGGTGCGGCCCCCTGCGAACGGGCCGCCGGGTAGAAGAAACCATGCGCCTGCTCACCATCACTGGCGTAGTGGAACGCCTGCGGCAGGCTGACGTGGTCGGCTGGCAGCACTTCGGCCCCACCGGCCAGCACGCGAACTTCGTGGTTGCTGCGGTCGATGGCAATCACCGCTGGCGGGCTGATGGGCGAGGCGGCGATGGCATAGAGGTGGTCGCTGTCTATGGCCAGGTTGCGAAAGCGGGTGTAGGCACTGGCGAAGCGCTCGGTGCGGCCATCGGCCCCGCGCACCCCCAGTTGGCCGAAGCCGTTTTCGAACCAGCTGGCCAGGTAGCTGTGTGGGCCCAATGGCAACCAGGTGCAGGTCCCCAACTGCCAGGGGGCCGCCGCGTGGTCTGCCTGCTCGGCAGGCATCGCCTGCCACTGGCCATCAACTTCGCCCCAAGGTTGCCAGAACCCATTGCGGTCGGACAGGCAGTACAGCCGGCCTTCGCCATCGAAACGCGGCTGCTGCAGCGATTCCTCGGCAGCCGCCACGCACTGCGCGGGCAACCAGTGGCCACTGGCATCGCGCATGCGGCACATCAACCGGGTCACGGTCCATGGCTGGGCCGGGCGGTCCCATTCGATCCACGCCAGGCGCTGGCCGTCGCCACTCACCGTCGGTGCAGCATAGAAGTCGGCGCCTTCGGCAAGCACTTCGCAGCCGCCGTCGCTTAGCGCGACCAGGCGATGTTCGACCTGGCCGGCGTGGCGTTCTTCAACCGCCAGTACCTGGCCGTCGTGCCATTGCACATCGCCATAGCGGCAGTTGGCATTCTGCGTCAGGGCCCGCGGTTCCAGGTCGTCCAGCGGCTGGGTGTAGACCTGCTGGTCCTGCTCGTTGACGAACACCAACCCGTCGGCGCCCAGGCAGAAACTGCCACCGCCATACTCGTAGACCCGGCTGCGCACGCTGAAGCCATCCGGGGTCAGGCAGCGGGCTTGGCAGTACAACCAGTGCCAGATGCGGCAAGCCCCATCGGCGGGGCGGAATTCCAGCCAGAACAGCCCGTCGGCACTGACCTTGAGTTCGGCAAAGTCGGTGCCGGCGGCCACGGCCTGGGCCGCGCTGAATTCAGCCGCGGGCGATGACACGGGAGTTACGTTCATTGCGGAAGGTCATCTGTTCAATGGCGAGCTGGGCGCTTTCGGCCTCCTCGCGGGCCTTGAGAATGATGCCGTGGTCGGCCGACTTGGCGCACACCGGGTCGGCGTTGCGGGCGTCGCCGGTCAGCATGAAGGCCTGGCAGCGGCAGCCGCCGAAGTCCTTTTCCTTTTCGTCGCATGAGCGGCACGGTTCGCGCATCCACTCGTAGCCACGGAAGCGGTTGAAGCCGAACGACTCGTACCAGATGTGGTGCAGGTCGTGCTCACGCACATTAGGGAACTGCACCGGCAGCTGGCGGGCGCCATGGCAGGGCAGTGCGGTACCGTCAGGTGTGATGGTGAGGAACAGGTTGCCCCAGCCATTCATGCAGGCCTTGGGGCGCTCTTCGTAGTAATCCGGGGTGACGAAGATCAGCTTGCACGGGTTGCCTTCGGCCTTGAGTTTTGCGCGGTACTCGTTGGTGATGCGCTCGGCACGCTCCAATTGCGCGCGCGTTGGCAGCAGGCCAAGGCGGTTGAGGTGCGCCCAGCCATAGAACTGGCAGGTGGCAAGCTCGACGAAGTCGGCTTCCAGCGCGATGCACAGCTCGATGATGCGGTCGATCTTGTCGATGTTGTGCCGGTGGGTGACGAAGTTGAGCACCATCGGGTAGCCGTGGGCCTTCACTGCGCGGGCCATTTCCAGCTTTTGCGCAAAGGCCTTCTTCGAGCCGGCCAGCAGGTTGTTGACCTGCTCGTCGCTGGCCTGGAAGCTGATCTGGATATGGTCCAGGCCGGCCTCCTTGAATTCGGCGATGCGCGCCTCGTTCAGGCCAATGCCGGAGGTGATCAGGTTGGTGTAGTAACCCAGCCGACGGGCCTCGCCAATCAGCTCGGCCAGGTCCTGGCGCACCAGCGGCTCACCACCGGAAAAGCCGATTTGCGCGGCGCCCATCTGGCGTGCCTCGGCCATGACCTTGAACCACTGTTCGGTGTTCAGCTCCTGGCCCTGGGCGGCAAAGTCCAGCGGGTTGGAGCAGTACGGGCACTGCAGCGGGCAACGGTAGGTCAGCTCGGCCAGCAGCCACAGCGGCAAGCCCACAGCGGGCGTGGGCGGCAACTCAGGCGAGGACGATCCAGTGTTCGGCACGGGCTACCTCCATGAACTGCTCGATGTCCTCGGCTACCTGGGGCACGCCGGGAAATTGCTGTTCGAGTTCGTTGATGATCGCTGCAACATCGCGCTGGCCATCGATCAGCCCACCGATCAGGCTGGCGCTGTCATTGAGCTTGATCATGCCTTCAGGGTAGAGCAGCACATGGCCTTTCTGCGCCGGTTCGTACTGGAAGCGGTAGCCGGGGCGCCAGTTCGGCACTTGGTTACGGTCGAAACTCATAGGGTGATCCCCTTGTGCCACACCCGGTCCTGGGTGACGGAGTGATAGGGCGGGCGGTTCAGCTCGTAGGCCATGCTCATGGCGTCGAGCATGCTCCAGAGGATATCCAGCTTGAACTGCAGTATTTCCAGCATACGCTCCTGGCCTGCGCGGGTGGTGTAATGCTGCAGGGTAATGGCCAGGCCGTGCTCCACGTCACGCCGGGCCTGGCCCAGGCGGGTACGGAAGTACTCGTAGCCGGCCGGGTCGATCCACGGGTAGTGTTGCGGCCAGCTGTCCAGGCGCGACTGGTGGATTTGCGGGGCGAACAGTTCGGTCAGCGAGCTGCTGGCCGCTTCCTGCCAGCTGGCGCGGCGGGCGAAGTTGACGTAGGCGTCTACGGCAAAGCGCACGCCGGGCAGTACCAGCTCTTGCGAGCGCAACTGGTCGGGGTCCAGCCCCACCGCCTGGCCCAGGCGCAGCCAGGCCTCGATACCGCCGTCTTCGCCTGGGGCACCGTCGTGGTCGAGCAGGCGCTGTATCCACTCGCGGCGTACTTCGCGGTCGGGGCAGTTGGCCAGGATCGCGGCATCCTTCATGGGGATGTTGACCTGATAGTAGAAGCGGTTCGCGACCCAGCCCTGGATCTGCTCGCGGCTGGCCCGGCCCTGGTACATCGCCACATGATAGGGGTGATGGATATGGTAAAAGGCGCCCTTGGCGCGCAGGGCCTGCTCGAACTCGGCAGGGGACATCGGCAGTGCATCGCTCATTCGGCTGGCTCCTGTAAAACGCTTGACTGGCCTGGCAACTCACCCCTGTGGGAGCGGGCATGCCCGCTCCCACAGGGTTTCAGTGTCGTCTGGCCGTCTGTATTTACAACTCGATACTCATGCCGTCGAAGGCCACTTCCACGCCCCGGCGCAGTACTTCGGCGCGTTCGGGCGATGCTTCATCAAGTATCGGGTTGGTGTTGTTGATGTGGATAAGCACCTTGCGCTGGCGTGGGAAGCCATCGAGCACTTCCAGCATGCCGCCGGGGCCGTTCTGCGCCAGGTGACCCATCTCGCGCCCGGTGCGGGTACCAACGCCACGGCGCTGCATTTCATCGTCTTCCCACAAGGTGCCGTCGACCAGCAGGCAGTCGGCGCCGTGCATCATCGCCAGCAGCTTTTCATCGACCTGGCCCAGGCCAGGGGCGTAGAACAGCTTGCCGCCGGTACGGGTATCTTCGACCAGCAAGCCAAGGTTGTCGCCCGGGTGGGGGTCGAAGCGGTGCGGCGAGTAGGGCGGTGCGGCGCTGCGCAGCGGGAAGGGCGTGAAGCGCAGGTTGGGGCAGGCGTCGATCACAAAGCTGCCTTCGAGCTCGATGCGGTTCCACTGCAGCCCACCGTTCCAGTGGCTGAGCATGTTGAACAGCGGGAAGCCGGTGGTCAGGTCCTGGTGGACCATGTCGGTGCACCACACCTGGTGCGGGCAGCCTTCGCGCAGGCTGAGCAGCCCGGTGGTGTGGTCGATCTGGCTGTCCAGCAGCACGATGGCGTTGATGCCGGTATCGCGCAGGGCCCGGGCTGGCTGCATGGGCGCAAAGGCTTGCAGCTGCGCGCGAATGTCGGGCGAGGCATTGCACAGTACCCAGTGCACGCCGTCGTCGGACAGGGCGATGGACGACTGGGTGCGCGCCGTTGCGCGCAGGGTGCCGTCACGGTAACCCTTGCAGTTGACGCAATTGCAGTTCCACTGCGGGAACCCGCCACCGGCGGCGGAGCCGAGAACCTGGATATACATGGCCACTCTCTATGCTGTGCGAAATCCGTATCTTGGAAACGAAAACGCCCCGGCAGGCCGAGGCGTGGAACCGTAAGCCGGGCTTAGCGGTTAGCGAAGTACATGGTGACTTCGAAGCCGATACGCAGATCAGTGTAAGCAGGTTTGGTCCACATGGAGTTACTCCTTCCGGATGGGTTTTGGTTTGCTCAGCTACTACTTGGGTACCGCCATGCGCAGGAGGTTCCCAGAACTGGGATTGCGCTATCTTACAAGAAAAATTTGTACCGAAAGGTTAATTATTCGAAAAGTGCCATTGCACTTTGCGTAACAATCATGGGCTTTCGCCCTGCCAGGAAGTGTCTGGCGCGGCAGCGTTGGCCAGGCAAAGCCAGACAGCCCCCGTATCGAGCAGGTTGCTGAGCAACTGGTCCAGATCCGTCTGCCGCGTGTTCAGGATAGACCTGCGCAGGCCATCGAGCTGGCCTGGTTGTGTAGCCAGGTGTGTCTGCCATGCCCACTCGGTGACCTCCGCGTTGGCCATGGCCGGCTCGGCAAATTGCTCGGCCAAGGCCTGGCGAACCTCGGCGTCAAGGGTAACGCCCTGGCGCAGCAGGGCCGTCAGGTGGTCAAGGACCTGAACCTGGCCGGTGTGCGGAGACTGCACACCGAACAACAGGCCACCCACGCCCTCGATTTGGCGAAAGGCACTGAATACCGCGTAGCCCAGTTGCAGTTCCACCCGCAGCCTTCGGTACACCGGGCCTTGCAGTAATTGGGCGAGCAGGCGGCCGCAGGCTTCGTCTGCCGCAGGCAGTGGGCAAAACAGCAACAGGGCATGTTCACTGCCTGGGGCGCTAACGTGGTACCAGCGCTTGCTGGCCCAGCTGGGTGCCGGCGTAGGCCGCGCACCTTGGCCGGGGCACTGCTGCACGGCAACACCCAGCGCGCCCAGCGCCCTGGCGTCGAAACCCGTGGCCAAGCCTTGCCACTGCGATTGCTGCCACAGGCTTGCGAGGTGCTGCTGCCCCACCGAGCAATCCGGCGTTGTTTCAGGCAGGCCACCGGCTACCGCATCCGGCAGTTGCTGCAGCAACAGGCGGATGGGTATCAATGCCGGGAGCTGCGCGGGGCTGGCTTTCCAGCAGCTGGCAGGCGGTTCGCGCAGCAACCCCAAGGCCTGGTGCGTTGTGCGCAGCACCGCTGCTGGCAGCCCGGCGCAGCGCAACTGCCAGCAAGCGCCGGCACTGGTGAATTGCAGTTGCACCGAGGCGCGTTCACAGCGTTCCTGCAACGGCGCCAGGGCCTGTTCGAGCACCCGTTTCAGCGGCTGGCGCAAGGGCGAAGGCACCTGCCAGCGCAGGTACAGCGCCGCGTACTGGCGCGAGGCCGGGAGCTGGCCACTGATGGTCAGCGCCGCCGGCAGCGGCTGCGGGTTGGCATTGGGCAGTTCGGCGCTGAGCAACGGGTCGGCTGGCGGCAATTGCCAATGGCCGCGCTCGGCGCAGGGCAAATCATCAAGCAGCGCATCCAGCGCGTGCAGGCCTTGGGCATCCAGTTGGGCGAACGGCCGGCCTGCGCTGTCCCGGCGGGCCAGCTCCAGTGCGCTTGCGCTGTGCGCGCGGCTGCGCTGCAACGCACCGAACTGCTGGTTCAGCGAACGGCGGTCGGCTTGGCGCATGAAACTGAACCAGCCGTGCAGCAGGTCGCGGGCTTCGTCCGGGCAGGCGTTGGCACTGAGCTTGAGGTCGAGGTGCCACAGCAACTGACCGGCGAATGCATACAGTGTTTCAGCTTTGAAACTGTGCAGCCAGCCACGCTCACGCAGGGTGCCCAGCCAGGTCCCGGGGCGGCTGTCTTCAAGGCCGGTGGTCAGCAGCTCCAGCGCTTGCTCGGCGCCGTTTGGGAGTTGCTGGTGCGTGAACACCAGCGGGTTGGCCGCTGCCGACAGGCAGGGTGGCTGCGCCTGAGCCACAGGCTGCCCCGCAGCGAAAAGCCCGGCATGTTGGCGGCCGATTCGCTCCAGCTCATCCAGCGGTTGTGGGCCGCACAGGCTCAAGGTGATCTGCCCGCCCTGGTAGAAGCGCCGGTGAAAACCGCCGAGCGCTTGCTGGAAGCGCGGATCCTGCAGGGCCAGGGTGTAACGGTTGCCGGCATGGAATGCGCCCAGCGGATGGCCAGGCGCGGCCGCTTGCAGCAAGGCGAATTGCTGCTGGGCCTGCGGGTTGCGGGCCCAGGCGATGAACTCGGCATGAATCACCTCGCGTTCGCGGCGCTGGCGCTCGCTGCCCAGGTCGGGTTCGGCAAGCATCTGGCACAGGCGCTCGAGGCCGCCGGCCAAAGCACTGGGTGGCACTTCGAAGAAAAAGTCGGTAGTACGTTCGCGGGTGCTGGCGTTGACTTGGCCGCCGAGGGTTTGCACGTAGCGCATCAAGCCATCGTTCAGCGCAAAGCGGGAGGTACCGAGGAAGAACAGGTGTTCAAGAAAGTGCGCCAGGCCGGGCCATTTGGCGGGGGCATCGTGGCTGCCCGCGTGCACCCGCAGTGCGGCCGCCGAGCGCTTCAGGCGCGGGGCGTGGCGCAGGGTCAGCTGCAGGCCGTTGGCGAGGGTCAGGTGGCGGGTGGCGTCAGGCATGGGGGGCTCCGGTTGCTCGGTTTCCATGCTAACCCATTTGTTCCCAGGCCCGGCCCCTTCGCGGGCGAGCCCGCTCCCACAGGTACTGCACAGGGCTTGAGGTTCACGCGGTCGATGTGAAAGCGGCCCCCGTCAGCCTTGACGCAAGTGCAGCTCCTGGCGCAGATCGCTGAGGTAGGGGAAGGCCGCGCGCCCCTGCACCACCCGCTCATGCTCAAGTTCGGCCAGCAACAGGCATTCATCGTGCCCGGCCATCGCCAGCAGGCTGCCGTCCGGGCCGATGATGCTGCTTTGCCCGCAATACTGGATCTGCCCTTCTGCCCCGCAGTAGTTGGCATACACCAGATAACACTGGTTCTCCTGCGCCCGCGCCCGCACGGTCACCTGGCAGGTGAAATCGTAGGGCGCCATGTTCGCCGTTGGCACCAGAATCAGCTCGGCGCCGTCCAGTGCCAGACGCCGGGCGTTCTCCGGGAACTCGATGTCGTAGCAGATCAGCAGGCCGACCTTCCAGCCCTCCAGCTGTACCACCGGGAAGTGATCGGGGCCGGGGCTGAACATCGAACGGTCCAGTTCGCCGAACAAGTGGGTCTTGCGGTAGTTGCCCAGGCTGCGCCCATGGGCGTCGATCAACTGCACGCTGTTGTAGATCGCCCCGTCCTCGCCGCGCTCCGGGTAGCCGTAGACAATGGCGATGCGGTACGCCTGGGCGATTTCCACCACCGCCATGGCTGCCGGACCATCCGCCGCCTCGGCCAGGTGCTCCACCTGAGCCAGGCCGATGTTGTAGCCGCTGAGGAACATTTCCGGGCACACCAGCAACTGCGCGCCACGTTCAACTGCCAGCTGCGCCTGCTGGCGCAGCCGTTGCAGGTTGCCGGGTACATCCAGCGGCTGGGGATGGCCCTGGAACAGAGCAATGCGCATGTTGCCTCCTGCGTGTCAGTCGGCCAGGGCGACCGGGCCGATCTCGTCGAACACGTCGCCAGGGCCTGGGTTGTCGGGGTGGGTACGGCCACCGAAGTGGTTCATGATACCCCACACCGCATTCAGCGAAGTCTGCACCGCGCCCTCGACCCAGGCAGGTGTCCACGACACGTCGTCCCCGGCGATGAACATGCCGCGCTGTTCGGCGGGCATGTCCTGCTGCATGAAGTGCGCGTACATGCGCTGGTTGTACCGGTAGTGGCCCGGCAATGCACCCTTGAAGGCGCCGAGAAAGTACGGGTCGGCTTCCCAGGACACGGTGATCGGGTCGCCGATGATGTGCCCGGCAATGTCGGTTTTCGGGTAGATCTTCTTCAGCGCATCCAGGGCCAGTTGCACGCGCTTTTCCACCGGGTGCGGCAGCATCTTCAGCGCATCGCTCATCCACGCGTAGGACAGGCAGATGACCCCCGGTTTGTGGTCACCGTTATCGAACAGGTATGTGCCGCGGGTGAGGCGGTCGGTGAGGGTCATGCTCATCAGGTCGCGGCCGGTTTGCGGGTCTTTGTCTTTCCAGAACGGCCGGTCGACCATGACGAAGGTCTTCGAGGACTGCATGTAGCGGGTCCGGTCCAGGGCCATCCACATTTTTTGCGAGAACAGCGATTCCTCGCAGTCGATCTGCGTGGTCAGCAGCCAGGTCTGGCAGGTGGTGAGCACGGCACTGTAGTGGCGGGTGTCACCCCAGTTGTCGGTAACCGCCAGGCGCCCGTCGGCTGCGCGGGCGATACGTTTTACACCGGTACGCGGCGCGCCGCCGTGCAGTGCGCTAAGGCTGGTGCCCTGTGGCCAGTGCACGCAGCGCTCCGGTACATGGCGCCAGATACCTTGTGGCACCTGCTCAACGCCGCCGACTACCAGGTGCTGATGGTCGTCGCAGTTGGTCATGACCACGCGGAAAATTTCCAGCATCGAGTTGGGGAAGTCCGAGTCCCACCCGCCCGTGCCGAAGCCGACCTGGCCGAACACCTCGCGGTGCTGGAAGCTCAGCTTGGCGAACGAGCGCGAGGTGGCGACGAAGTCATAGAAGGTGCGGTCGTCCCACAGCGGTACCAGCTTGTTCCACAGCGCCTTCAGGCGGGTGACATCTCGGTCGCGGATGGCTTGCTGAATGTCGGAGAACTGGGCACCGCTTTCCAGCGCATCGGCCCAGGCGTCGGCCACTTCATGGAACAGTTGCGGCAGGTCGGCGGCCTTCTCGGCGTAGTAGGTCTGGCCCTCCAGGTCGATCACCGTACTGCCCGACGCCGGGGTCAGCGGGTTGGGGAAAGGCTTGGTTTCCAGGCCTAGCTTGTCCACATAGTGGTAGAAGGCAGTGGACGACACCGGGAAGCGCATGCCGCCGAGTTCGGCCACGATCCCGTCGGTGCCGTTGAAGGCTTGCGAGCGCAGCCGGCCGCCAAGCTTGGAGGCCTCGTAGACCACCGGCTTGAGGCCCAGCTTCATCAGTTCGTACGCCGCCACCAGGCCGGCGATGCCCGCACCTACGATGGCCACCTCTTCACCGTGGCGTTCAGCCGGGATACTGCCAAGGCCTGCCGGGTGTTCAAGCCAGTCGTCGAAAGCGAAGGGAAAGTCCGGGCCAAAGATGGTGATCGGCTTCTTGCCGTCGGCGGGGTGGCGGTTTTTCTTGTTCATGAAGTGACCTTGCCAGAGGGGCTGCGCGGGGAGCAGAGCCTGAGTATAGGAGATGCCTGGTGGTCATTTTAGGGACAGCGGAGTTCGTAATTAAGATGCAGAGTGTTGTCTTAATGTCGTTTTCTGAGTCGAAATCTATTACAAAAAACATATTATGACGAAAACTGGCCCGTTGTAGGAGCGGCCTTGTGTCGCGAAAGGGCCGCAAAGCGGCCCCAGCAACATCTGCTGTATGCACAAATCCTGGGGGCGCTTCGCACCCCTTTCGCGACACAAGGCCGCTCCTACAACGGGCTGCGTAGCACTTGCGATCCGGGTGATCAGATACGTCCTACACCCATGACTTGAGGTAAAGAATTACCCTACACCCGCTATAGCCCCGGTCTGGCTGCGCGGAAAATGTCTCAGGGTTAACTTCACCGGGTCGCCGTTCTAAGGGCGACTGGGTGTGAGAACCCATCATTCAACTTCGCACCAAGGCTTGTGTCATGGCAGCCGTGCGCGGGCAGGCTTTGGCCTGGCCGGATTTCCAAGTTGGCCGGTTCTCACCCCGTGCATGGCTGCCACCTATTTCCCGTGAGAAGGAGTTGGTAGGCAGTTTCCTCAAGGCTCAATTTGGGAATTGCATCATGAAACAGACGGATTCTGACCGACCCGAAAAACTCAAACCCACCGCCGAAAAGCCCTTCTGCAACTGCGAAGCCAGCCACCCGCCGCTCTTCGCCATCCGCCCCGGCATCGACGCCGCCGACGCCTTGGTCCACGCCTGCCTGCTAGCCCGTGGCCTCAACCAGATTGCCTCTGACTACGCGCAACACCACGCCCCCGAGCGAAGCCGTGACATTGTGTGGTCGATGCAGCATTCTGCCGAAAGCCTGTCGGCCATCCTCGATGGCCTGCTCGACGGTCAGGAAGCCTGACCGCCAGCCCCCTCACAGCGGCTGACCGCGGTCCACCTTGCTGCTGAGGATGATCGACGTGGTGGTTTTCTCCACCCCGTCGACACTGCCGATCTGGTCAAGCAACTGGTCCAGTTGCTCGGGTGAGTCCGTGCGCAGCCAAGCCACGTAGTCGAATTCGCCGCTTACCGCGCACAACTGCTGCACTTGGCCCATGGCACTCAAACGCCGCACCACGTCCTTGCCGGAGCGCGGTTGCACCTTGATCCCCACATACGCTTGCAGGCCGCCACCGATCACGCTTTGCCCAAGGCGCACGCCGTAACCGGCAATGACCTTGGTCTTCTCCAGCCGCTCCAGGCGCGAGTTGACCGTGGTACGGGCGATACCCAGCTGACGCGCGAGGTTGGCCACGCTTTCACGGGCGTTGATCTGCAGCAGGGCGATCAGCTGGCGATCGATTTCATCCAGGGTGATAAGGCGGGCATCCGACATGGCGAGTCTCTACGGTTGGCCCGCTAGCCTAGCCAGCCAATGCCGATCAGGGCAAGGCCAGCCGCTAGCGACGCGGCCCCTGTAGGAGCGGCCTTGTGTCGCGAAAGGACCGCAAAGCGGCCCCGGCACTGGCGGGCACCGCAAGGTTCGCTGGGCTGCAAACGGCAAAGGTAAGCGTAGTGGTGTACGAGTAATTGCTTTCTATCGCTCAAGTGGATCGCAACCATTATCCTATGGCGCGACGACGCACCAGGGGCTGACTGGGTCGGCTCACGTGCTCAGCGTGCTATCTGGTAACGGGTGCTGCGCCCGCTACCGGGCAGCCGCTCGATGCAGCCTTTTTCCAGCAGGTCGCTCAGATGGCGGGTCGCGGTGGCTTTGGATACCTTGGCCACGGCTTGGTACTGGGCTGCGCTGATACCGTTTTCAAAACCCCGTTCGCCGCCATCAAGCAGGCGGTTAAGCACTTTGACCTGCTCCGCCGATAGGGTTTGGCTGCGGTGCGCCTGCCAGAAGCGCGCCTTGACCAGCACTCGGTCGATACGAGCAAGAGCCTGCTCCAGGCTGTTGAGCAACGTCGTGAGAAACCATTGCAGCCAAGCAGTGATGTCCAGTGTGCTTTTCTGGCTGGCTTCAAGCATGCGGTAATAGCCTGCTCGATCATCAAGGATGCTTGCGGACAGGGCATAGAAGCGGATGGCTTGATGTTCGCCCTGGGCCAAGGCCAGATCGGTGATGGCGCGGGTGAGGCGACCATTGCCGTCATCGAAGGGGTGCAGGGTAACGAACCAGAAATGGGCGATGCCAGCGCGCAGAAAGGGGTCAAGGCTGGCATCGCTTCGGCTGCTTTCGAACCAGGCGAGAAAGTCCGCCAATTGCTCTTCCAGGCCCGCGCGGGGAGGGGCCTCGAAATGTACCGTAGGGCGGTCTATGCGACCGGAAACGACCTGCATCGGCTCTTCGCCGCGCAGTGTGCCGATGTGTAGCGGTCGAGCCAGCAGTTGGTCATCGGTGGGGAATAGCCAACGGTGCCAGGTGAAAAGTCGCTGCTCGTCTAGCGCTTGTTGATACAGGCAGGTGGCATCGAGCAGCAGTTCCGCCAGGCCTTCGGAACGTGAGGTGGTGCGACCCTCTTCGCTCAGCCCCAAGCGCCGCGCCAGTGATGAACGCACCGAACCGACATTCAGTTGCTCACCCTCGATGGCTGAAGAAGTGACGATGTTTTGAAGCATGGCATCCAGGCTGCTCTGCACTTCGGTGTCACTGCCCACCGCACCGAGCATTCCGAGCAAACGCCCCTGAGCGTGATTGCAAGCGCGCAGCAGCGGGGCAAGCGTTTCGCCTCGCCAGGTAAAGTGCGGCCAGTTGGGCTGCTGCCAGATCCAGCGCGGGTCATTCATGGGAGCGTTCATCTGTGAGCCGATTAGCGAGCCTATTCGGCTCATTCATTGAGCCGATAATGCCCAGCCCGTTTTGGGGCTTCGGCTTGCCAAGTGCCGGAAGGGGTTTTGACCATTGTTGCCATATGAAAAGGACTCCAAAGGCAGACTGGCTTACCAGTACTGTACCGATTTTGTACCTTTTGGCCATGGAGCCAATAGCGAGACCACTACCTCAGAAAGCATAAAGCCGCGCAGTGCGCGGCTTTTCAGTAGCTGGTGGGCCCACACGGACTCGAACCGTGGACCAAAGGATTATGAGTCCTCTGCTCTAACCGACTGAGCTATAGGCCCTCAGTAAGTGGCCGGATTATAACGAGGGTTTCGCACCTGTGCCATCTGAAAGATCCGATAGTGCTATGCGAAGGAACGAAGCGGCGAATTCCTCTGGCGGCAGTGGCAGGCTGACGATGTAGCCCTGGATCTGCTCGCAGCCTTCCGCTGCCAGGAAACGCTGCTGCGCCTGGTTTTCCACCCCTTCGGCAATGATGGTCAATTGCATGCTGCGGCCCAGCGCGATGATGGCCCGGGCGATGGCTGCATCGTGGGGGTCGTCAGGTAGGCCGCGGATGAACGACTTGTCGATCTTGAGGATATCCAGCGGCAGGCGCTTGAGGTAACTCAGCGATGAATAGCCCGTGCCGAAGTCGTCAATGGCCAACTGCACGCCCAGTTTCTTCAGCTGGTGGAGCACGACCAAGGCTTCTTCGGCCTGGCTCATGATGAAGTTCTCGGTAATTTCCAACTGCAGGTCGCCCGCCTTCAGGCCGTAGGTCTTGAGTAATTGCTCGATGCGCTTGGCCAGGCCGTGATGGCGCAATTGGGCGCCAGCCAGGTTGATCGAAAGCGGGCCGAACGCTTCATAGTCCCGCTTCCAGCGATGCATCTGCCGGCAGGCCTGCTCCAGTACCCAGTCACCCAACTGCAGGATGGTGCCGTTCTCTTCGGCCAGGTGGATGAAGTGCTCGGGCGGCACCTCACCGAAGGTCGGGTGGCTCCAGCGGATCAGCGCTTCGGCGCCGACCAGGCTCTGGGTCTTGAGGCTGAGCTTGGGCTGGAAGCACAGGCTCATTTCATTGCGCTCCACGGCGCGGCGCAGTTCATGCTCCAGGGCAATGCGTTCGCTGGCCTGGGCGGTGAGGTCGCGGGTGTAGGCTTCGACGCGGTTGCGGCCCTTGGCCTTGGAGCGGTACATGGCGGCATCGGCGTTGCGGATCAGCGTGGCGACGTCGCTGCCGTCTTGTGGATACAGGCTGATGCCAATGCTGGCGCTGGTGAAGAACTCGTGTTCGCCAGCCTGGAACGGTGCGTTGAAGCAAGCCAGCAGCTTGTTGGCGATGGAGCTGGCGTCGCTGGGCTTGTGCAGGCCGGGCAGCAGGATGATGAACTCGTCGCCGCCCAGGCGGGCCACGGTGTCGACGTCACGTACCTGCTCTTTCAGGCGCTGTGCGATACCTTTGAGCAGCAGGTCGCCGACCGGGTGGCCGAGGCTGTCGTTGATGTGCTTGAAGCGGTCAAGGTCAAGGAACAGCACCGCACCCTGGCGGTTGGACACCTGCGCACAGGCCAGTGCAGCCTGTAGGCGGTTCTCGAACAAGGCGCGGTTGGGCAGGCCGGTCAGTGGGTCGTGGTGGGCTTGGTAGTCGAGTTTGGCCTGGGCATGTTTGAGGCTGGAAATATCAGCGAACACCGCGACGAAATGGGTGATTTCGCGCTCGGTGTTGCGCACCGCGCTGATGGTCAGCCAGCTGGGGTACAGCTCCCCGCTCTTGCGTTTGTTGAAGATCTCGCCTTGCCAGTGGCCTTCAGCGGTCAACTGGTGCCACATGGCGGCGTAGAAGGCACTGTCGTGCTGGCCGGAGGCGAGCAGGCGCGGGGTTTGGCCGAGGGCTTCGATTTCGCTGTAGCCGGTAATCTCGCTGAACGCACGGTTGACCGCGCTGATGCGCTGGTCGATGTCGGTAATCAGTACGCCCTCGGCAGTGTTCTCGAATACCGTGGCGGCCAGTTGCAGTTTTTCCTGCATGAGGTGGCGTTCGGTGATGTCGCGGGCGATGGTCAGCATGCAGTCGATCCCGGCAATCGGCAGTGGCCTCGCCGAGAGTTCGCACAAGCGGATTTGCCCGTCGCTGCGGCGAATGTGGCAGGTGAAATCACGCACGAAGCCGTCGCGGTTCAACTGGTCGACCAGGCGTTTGCGCTCGTTGAGGTCGACCCAGATGCCAAGGTCCAGCGACGTCTGGTCGATGGTCGGGTTCAGATCGTAGCCGGTCAGGCGGCAGAAGCCTTCGTTCACCTCCAGCAGCAAGCCGTCACTCTGGCGCGACAGCAGCAGCCCATCGGGTGAGGCATGGAAGGCCTTGGCGAATTTTTCTTCAGAGGTTTGCAGTTGCTGCTGGGTTTCCTTGAGCTGGCTGATGTCGCGTACCGCTACTACCAACGCCGGGGTGCCGTCGAGCTCGAAGGTTTCCGCCGAGGTCAGGCCGGTAAACAATTGGCCATTGCTGCGGCGGAAGGTCATTTCCAGGTTGCGGATACCGCCTTGGTGCAGGCGCTCCAGCACCCGTGGTCCGCTGCCTTCTACGCCCCACAGGTTGAGCTCGGTAGCGGTGCGGCCGATCACCTGGTCCGGCGCCAGGCCGATCTGTTCCTCGAACGCCTCGTTCACCTCCAGCAGGCAGCCATCGCTGTGGCGCGCGATAAGCAGGATGTCGGGGCATTGCTGGAACACCGAGGCGAACTTTTGCTCGGACAACCGCAGGGCGTCCTCGGTGCGCTTGGTTTCGCTGATGTCGATCATCAGGCCGCGCATCACGGGGTGGTGGCCATGTTCGATCATGCTGACGATGTTGCGTACCCAAAGCGCTTGGCCGTCGGCGCGGATGACTCGGTAATCGAGGCTGTGGTCGCGCCCAGCGGCGGTTTCGCTGTCGCAGTACGCCTGGGCCCACAGGGCATCTTCCGGGTGCAGTATGCTGCGCCAGAAGCCCGGTTTCAGCCAGTCGGTCAGCGGGTAGCCGAGCAGGCCCTCGGCGTGGGGTGACACATAGCTGTAGGTATAGTCGTTCGCGTCGGCTTCCCAGGCAATGGCTGAAAGGCTTTCGACCAGCCCACGGTAGTGGTATTCGCTGCTGCGCAGCTCCTGCTCCAGGGCAATGCGGCGGGAAATTTCCGAGCTGAGCCGGCGGTTGATGCGGATGACAATGGCCAGTACGCCCATCAGGAACAGCACGGTTGGCAGGCCGTACACCAGCAAGTCGGACCAGAACATCCGCTGGTCGACCACATTGCCCACCCAGCGCTGCTGGATCTCGCTGATTTCGCCGCTGCTCATGTCGGCCAGCACTTTGTCGAGAATGCCGACCAGTACGGGATTGTTGCGCGGCACGGCCATGGCCAGTTGATAGCGATAGGGCGTTTCACCGCTGACATACAGGCCATCGAGCTTCAGCTGGCGCAGGCTCCAGATACTCGACGCCAGGTCTCCGACCACAGCATCCACCTGGTCGGTGGCCAGTGCCTGCAGTGCCGAGCTGACGTTAGGCAGTGCCACCAGGTTGAGGTCTGGGTGGTGGGTGCGCAGCAACTCATGTGGCGCATAATTTTCGACCACGGCAATTTTCAGCCCATACAGGTCTTTCAGGTCGCGCGGTTGAGCGCCGCCCTTGTGGGCGAGGATCACGATGGGAAAGTCCAGGTATGGCCGGGTGAAGGACAGGTAGGCCTGGCGTTCTGGCGTCGACATGATGCCGGGCAGTAAGTCGATTCGTTTTTCGCGTGCCTGTGCCAATACCTCGGTCCAGTTACTGGGCTCGACCGGTTTCAGTGTCACGCCCAGGCGTTGCTGGATCTTGGCGATGTAATCGGCGGCCAATCCCTGGTAGCGGCCCTCCTGGTCGCGAAACTCGAACGGCGGCCAGGAGGCATCTACGCCCAGGCTCAGCTGCGGGTGGGCAGCCAGCCAGGCTTGCTCCTCGTCTGTCAGGGTAAGGGCGCCGGCCGTTGTGCTCCAGACAATCAGGATCAGCAACAGGATGGCCGGCTTCAGGGGCATGACGGCCTCGCTTTCAGGTGGTCTGAAGTCGAGTGTAGACGGGCATTGCTGCTGATGTGGGGAAGAACAAGAGGCCTTTTGTCAGATAGAACAGGGCCTTGCGCCAATGCCGGGGCGGCGTGGTGTATGGCACCGGCTTTGCCGGTGTTCGCGGCTGAAGCCGCTATCACAGGGGATCGCAAATGCCCCCGGCCTGGCCTTAATGCGAGTCAGTTAAGAAATTTGGGGTCGCTTTGCGACCCTTCGCGGGCACGCCCGCTCCCACAGGGGATCGCGCATTTCTTGAGTGGGAGCGGGCGTGCCCGCGAAGGGCTGCAAAGCAGCCCCAGTAACGCTTAACTGACAGGCATTAGGCCTGGGCCGGGGTTTGTTCGTCACTCGTCGAGGAAGGAGCGCAGGTGCTCGCTGCGCGTCGGGTGGCGCAATTTGCGCAACGCCTTGGCTTCGATCTGACGGATCCGCTCACGGGTCACGTCAAACTGCTTGCCTACCTCTTCAAGGGTATGGTCGGTGTTCATGTCGATACCGAAACGCATGCGCAGCACCTTGGCTTCGCGTGCGGTCAGGCCCGAGAGCACGTCACGGGTAGCTTCTTTCAGGCTCTCGACCGTGGCTACATCGATCGGGGACTGCATGGTCGAGTCCTCGATGAAGTCGCCCAGGTGCGAGTCTTCGTCGTCACCGATCGGGGTTTCCATGGAAATCGGCTCTTTGGCGATTTT
>NZ_BCBD01000117.1:0-17205 GCF_001320345.1 Pseudomonas sp. NBRC 111127
AGGTAGTGTCGAAGTTGCTTGTTGTTGTTCTTCGCCATCGGTAAACCCGCAAGCGCCGCACTGGCTTCATTAACGGGCGTAGCCCGTGCCAGCCGGCGCGCTGCCCGCCATCATCGCCGGTCCGCCACCTCCTGGCGCAGCAGCGCATCCAGGCTGTCCCATCGGGTGCCTTCCACCGCCAGCACCCTGCCCTGTTCGAACACCGGCCTGGCCAGGCCGCTGAGCGTGCTGCCAGGCGGCATTTCCAGGTGCAGGCGCACGCCGCGTTCATAGGCATTGCGCAACGCTGCCCGCCAGTCCACCCGGCGCGCCATGTTGCCGGCCAGATCGTCGCGCAGGCGCTGCGGGTCGACTATCACCCGTGCGCTGCTGCCACTGAGGTAAGTGATACGTGGCCGCTGCAGTTCGACCGCAGCGAAGGCCGCAGCCAGCTCTGCTGCCGGGCCAGCCAGCAACGGGCAATGCGATGGCACGCTGACTGCCAGCCGGCGCGCGATGCCCCTGCCCAGGCTGCGCGCGCGGGCCGCCACCGCCGCCATCGCCGTTTCGCTGCCGGCAATGACGATCTGCTGCTCGCTGTTGAGGTTGGCGACATACACCTCGCCGCCCACCTCGCCCAGCAAGCGCTCGACACTGGCCAGCTCCAGGCCACTGAGCGCAGTCATGCCATAGCCGCGCGGATAGGCCCGTTGCATCAGTTCGCCGCGCAGGGCAACCAGGCGCACAGCGTCGGCAAAGCCCAAAGCACCGGCCACCACTGCCGCCGGATAGGCGCCGACCGACAAGCCCGCCACGCAATCCGGCCCTGGGCTGCGCTGCATCAACCAGCGCGCCCAGGCCACGCCACTGAGCAGCAGGCACAACTGCACGGCGCGGGTCGACTGCAGGGCGTGCTCGCTGTCCAACGCCAGTGCGTTCTGGCCAAGGGCATCGCTGGCCTCTTCCAGCACCGGCGCGCTGCCTTCGGGCAGGCGCTGCAACATGCCGACCTGCTGGGCACCCTGGCCCGGGAACGCGAACAGAGTGCTCATGCGGCACGCTCCCGTACAGCCCACGGGTCTTCGCACAGGCATGGCCCCACGGACGACTTGAGCAACACACGTTGGGCGAAACCGGCCCACTCGCGCAACGCCACAGCCCCGCCCGGGGTTTCCAGCTGCGCATCGATACGGCATGGCGCGCCGTCCAGCATCGCCAACAGCGTGCGGGCCTGTATACGCGCCAGCGGTTGCGGCGTGCGTACCAGTAGGTCCAGGTCGCTGTCGGCGTGCAGCACGTCAATACCCGTTGCAATCTGGTAACCCACGCCACCTGTCGGCCCCCAGGCCAGGCCGCAGGCATCGAGCATTGGCGCTACCCAGGCCAGGGCCTGCAATGCTGGCCAGGCGCGCTGTGTTGGCCGCTGCAAGGCTTCGGGGGCCTGCTGGCGTTGAATGTCGCCAACCCGCATCAACGCTGCCAGGCGCTGCGCCCGCCCTTGGCCACGTACGCCCACGGCGACCCAGCCGGCGTCACACACCGCGCGGCGCACGACCACCGGCTGGCCGCCGGCCAACACTTCCCGTGCCCACAGCGGCGCGTCGGCCGGCAGGGCCGAAGTGGGCATGCCCCACAGCAGGTCATGGGGGCGTGGCGCGCTCACCTCAGGCACCCTGCCATTGGCGGCGCAGTTGCTCACGCACTTGCCGCGAGGCACTGCGGTGTTCGCCCGCCAGCCGCGACGACAGGTCGGTCGAGCTGCCAATATCGCGGACCGCGTCGGCAAGGCAGGCACGCACCCGGGCAATGTCGGCGCTGCCAGGCGCTTCGGCGTTGGCCACCGTCAACCGACGCCACAGCAGGCCCAGTGACGCATAGCTAGCCAGGTCATAGGCCATGGGCGGCACCTCGGCGGCCAACGCTTCCAGTTGCTCGACACTGCGCAGGGTAATCCGCGCGGCTGCCGCCTTGCCCATGGCATGCACCATTACCCCGGCATCGTCCAGGGCGATCAGGCGCTGGGCCTGGTAGCCGTGGGCAAGAAAAGCGCCAGACATGGCCTTGCCGACCAGCAGCCCGATTACCGGGTGACCGGCCAGCCGGGCCTGGGCGTAAGCCTGCACAGCGCCAGCCAAGGCCTGATGGATACCCAAGGCCTCCTCACGGCGACCGTAGGCCTGGCTGGGCACATCGATCACCGCGACAATTGCGCGCTTGTGCCCCTGGCTGTCAGCGTCGACCGCGTCGCTCACGGCCTTGGCCAGGCCCCAACCCTCCAGCAGGCCGACTTCGCCCCCGCGGGCCCGGGGGAACGGATTGGCGGGGTCCGGGACCACGGCGATAAAGCGCGCCAGGCGGTTGTCCAGTTCGCCATCGATGACCTGCAACGACGCCGGGTAGCCCGGCAAGGGCTGGCCGCCCGCCAGGCCCGGCAGCCAGTTCATGGCACGGTTCATTGGGCTTCTCCTTGGTAAAGGGCACGCACAGCGGTAGCGTCCAGTTGCGGGCACTCGGCGCCCAGCCGGGCCATGCGCTCGAGGTACCAGGCGTGTTGCCGGGCGCGGTCAGCGCCAGGCGAGTCGAGCAATTGCAGCAGGCAGTCGCGCAGCGCCTGGATGTCATCGGCCACATAGCCATCGACCAGCCCGCTGGCATGGCGCTGTTCGCCGCCGCTCAGGCTCCAGATGAACGGCCGGTCCTTGGCGTCATACTCGGCAATGCCGGCTTCCTGTTCGATGACCTGAGGCCCGTTGAGGCCCAGGCGGGCCTCGCGGGTGACCAGTAAATGGCTGCACAAGCCAGCGGCGATCGACATGCCGCCGAAGCACCCGACGGAACCTGCAATCAGCCCGATTACCGGCTGCCAGGCCCGCAGTTCGACGATCGCCGCCTGGATTTCGGCAATCGCTGCCAGGCCAAGGTTGGCTTCCTGCAAGCGCACACCGCCGGTTTCCAGCAGCAGCACTGCACACGTGGGGATGCCATTGCGGTTGTCTTCGATGGCCAGCTCCAACGCCCCGGCAATCTTGGCGCCGCCCACCTCGCCCATGCTGCCGCCCTGGAAGCCGCCCTCGATAGCGGCGACCAGCGCATTGCGCCCGTTCAGCGTGCCTTTGGCGATGACCACGCCGTCGTCAGCCTGCGGCACGATGCCCTGCAAGGGCAGCCAAGGCGACATCAGCCGGTCGAAGGGGCCGAGCAGCTCGCGGAAACTGCCCGGGTCGAGCACGGCGCGGGCGCGCTGCCGGGCACCCAGTTCTACGAAGCTGCGGCTGCGCAGCAGGCGTGCGGTGTCAGTCATGGGCGATCTCCTCGAAGCCTTGTTCCAGGCGCAGGCGGACCACCCCCGGGGTGGCGCCGAAGTCATGAATGTCGATGTTCACGGCCGGCCAGGCGCGGTCCTCGAACAGGCGCTGGAACAGTTGCGCCCAGCGCGCGGCGCTGCCATCGACCGAAGTCACCACCTGGATCTGCAGATGGCCGGCGGTGCCGGGTTCGATCAGTACTTCAAGGTCGCCGGAGCTGACACAGCCCACCAGCGTGCGGCCACGCCCCGGTTCGGCGGCGGGGAAATCGAAGGTCAGGGTTTCCATGTCACAGGCTCCCGGCTTTGTCGAGGAACAGGCAGGCGGCCAGTAGATCGGCGGCGCCGCCCGGTGAGGCGTTCAGTTGCAGCAGTTGCTGGTCCAGCGCACGCAGGTGGCGGCGCCCGGCCAGGGTGGCACTGCCCCCGGCACCCAGTACCGCGCGGGCGCCCTGCTGCACGGCGGCCAGCCCGGCAGGGCCGCTGCGCCACAGCACACAGGTATCGCTGAGCACGGCCATGATGGCGAGCAAGGCATCGAGCCGGGCGTTGGCCTCACTGGCACCGCTGGCACGGCTGCGTTGCAGGTGTGGCAAGCCGTGGCCGATAACTGCAGGGAAGCCTTGTTGCGCCTGTTCGCGGGCACCGCTGCTGCCATAGCGCTGGCGCACCTGCAGGCCATGGCTGTGCTGCTGCGGCATGGCCGGGTCGTCGAACAGGGCGATGCGCCCGGCCCGCGCGGCCACCGTGCTGGCGCTGGCATCGGGGTCGAGCGCCTTGGCGGCGACCAGCAGGCCCAGGGCCCAGATTGCGCCGCGGTGGGTGTTGACCCCATGGGTCGCGGCCAGCATCGCGGCTTCGCCTTCACGGCCGAGCTGGCCCAAGCTGGCGCGCAGGGGTTGGCCGATGGTGCCAATGGTTTGCGCGGCTGCGGCCATGTTGCGCAGGCAGGGCCACAGGGCCAGGGCCGAGGCGTGCATCAGGGCCAGAGTCATGTCGGTGTGAGCGCCGTTGCTGCGGCGGTCGACCAGGCCGGGTTTGGGGGACAGCTCGGCTTCGTCGATCAGGGCTTCCACGGCCAGGTCGGCCAGGTGGTCTGGCAGTTGAATCCGGGTTGTGTGGGCTGGCCTCTTCGCGGGTAAACCCGCGCCCACAGGGACCGTAACAGGTTCAAGGCGCAAGTCGTGTGCTTTCATCACCAGCTCCTGAACCGTGCTGGCGGGTTGTACAGGCCGCCGGACCATTCAACCAGGTCGGCAACGCTGCGCGCTGCCAGCAGCTCGCGGCTGGCGTCGGTGCGGCGGATGCCCAGGTCTTCGGGCAATGCGACCAGGCCTTGCTGGCGCAGGCGCGCAGTGTCTTTCGGGTCATGCCGCAGGCCGATGGCGGTAACCCCGGCCACAGCGGCAATCATCTGCTGGCGCTCTTCCAGGCTGCGGGCCTTGTACAGGTAGGCAATGCCCTCTTCGGTCAACAGGTGGGTAACGTCGTCACCGTAGATCATCACCGGGGCCAGCGGCATGCCGGCCTTTTTCGCCACGGCCACCGCATCCAGGGTTTCCACGAAGGTCGGTTTGCCGCCTTCCTGGTAGGTTTCGACCATCTGCACCACCAGCTTGCGGCCGCGCTCCAGCAGGGTTTGCGGCACGGTCATGTCGAGCCAGGCCGGCGTTGCATGGCGCCGGCCCCGGGGGTCGTGGCCCATGTTCGGCGCCCCGCCAAAGCCGGCCAGGCGGCCGCGGGTGACTGTCGACGAATGGCCATCGCCGTCTACCTGCAGGGTCGCGCCAATGAACAGGTCCACGGCGTACTGCCCGGCCAGCTGGCACATCATGCGGTTGGAGCGCAGCGAACCGTCACGGCCGGTGAAGAACACATCGGGCCGCTGGGCGATGTAATCCTCCATGCCCAGCTCGGTGCCAAAGCAATGCACGCTTTGCACCCAGCCGCTTTCGATAGCCGGGATCAGCGTAGGGTGCGGGTTGAGGGTCCAGTTGCGGCAGATCTTGCCCTTGAGCCCCAGCGACTCGCCGTAGGTGGGCAGGATCAGCTCGATGGCAGCGGTATTGAAGCCGATACCATGGTTCAACGACTGCACCTGGTGTTTTTCGTAGATGCCGCGAATGGCCATCATCGCCATCAGCACATGCACCGGCTTGATGTGACGTGGGACGCGGGTGAACAGTGGTTCGATGTAGAAAGGCTGGTCGGCAACCACCACGAAATCGACCCATGACGCCGGGATATCGACCCGCGGCAGGTCCTCCACACGGTCGACCAGCTGGTTGACCTGGGCGATGACGATACCGTCGCTGAACGCGGCCGGCTCCACCAGCGCCGGGGTGTCTTCGGTGCTGGGCCCGGTGTACAGGTTGCCTTCACGGTCGGCCATGAAGCCTGCCACCAAGGTCACGTTGGGGATCAGATCGACCAGCAGCCGCGAGTACAGCTCGATATAGGTGTGGATCGCGCCGACTTCGAGCAAGCCGTCTTCAAGCAACTGGCCAATGCGCAGGCTTTGTGGCCCGGCGAAGGAAAAATCCAGCTTGCGGGCAATGCCGCGCTCGAACAAGTCCAGGTGCTCGGCACGGCTGACGCTGGGCATGATCATGTGCAGGTCGTGCAGGCGCCCAGGGTCGACCTTGGCCAGCGAACGCGAGAGGAAGTCGGCCTGCTTCTGGTTGTTGCCTTCCAGCACCACCCGGTCGCCGGGGGCCAGCAACAGTTCCAGTGCTTCGACGATACGCTCGCTGGGCAGCACCGCACCGTCGGCAAGGTGGCGGACCTGATCGAGGCGGCGTTGCTTTTCGGCACGCCGTCGCGACCATTGCGGCGGTGGATTCTGTGTTGTTGTCATGGTGACTCCACGGGTTCGCTGTCGTGGGGTCACCTTAGGGCGGGGGCCAGCCGGGCATCAATCAAGCTCGGCGCTGGATCGTTACGCTAAGGTTAATGATCGGGGTTCTGGTGGACCAAAACACCAAGAACATCGGCGCCCGCCCGCCGAGCCAGCCCGGTAAACCTCAAACCTTGCTAGAGTGGCAACACTGCCAGGCACGCAAAAATGCAGATTCCCCCTGCAGATTTGTCGATTGTACAAGGCAAATTCGCATGCAAGGATCGCCAGATCCTCCAGCGAAATCCAGACTTCACTTGGAAAATCAATAACAAAGCAGGGAGAAGGCAATGACTGCGCACGCTTACACCTCGGCCACCGACCATGTACTGGCCGAGGTCCGCAACCAGGTCGGCCACCTGACACTGAACCGCCCCGCCGGCCTCAATGCCCTTACCCTGGACATGGTCCGTAGCCTGCGCCACCACCTGGAACAGTGGGCCCGGTACCCGCACGTACGGGCTGTGGTACTGCGCGGTGCAGGCCCCAAGGGTTTTTGCGCCGGTGGCGATATCCGTTCGCTGCACGACAGCTTCAAGGCCGGCGATACGCTGCATGAGACCTTTTTCGTCGAGGAGTATGCCCTCGACCTGGCCATCCACCGTTACCGCAAACCGGTGCTGGTGCTGATGGACGGCTTCACCCTCGGCGGTGGCATGGGCCTGGCTCAGGGCTGTGACCTGCGCGTGGTGACCGAGCGCAGCCGCCTGGGTATGCCTGAAGTCGGCATTGGCTATTTTCCCGACGTGGGCGGCAGTTATTTTCTGTCGCGCCTCCCTGGCGAGCTGGGCATCTACCTGGGTGTGAGCGGCGCACAGGTGCAGGCCGCCGATGCGCTGTATTGCGGCCTGGCCGACTGGTACCTGGCCAGCGACCAGCTCGCCGCCCTGGATCAGGGCCTAGACCAGCTGAGTTTCGGCGACCACCCGCTCAAGGACCTGCAGGGCCTGCTGGCCAGGCTCGGTAGCCAGGTGCTGGAGGATGCCCCGCTGGAAAAGCTGCGCCCGGTCATCGACCACTTCTTCGCCCTGCCCGACCTGCCGGCCATCGTCGAGCAATTGCGCACGGTCAGCATTGGCGACAGCCACGCCTGGGCCACGGCCACCGCCGATCAGCTGGAAAGCCGCTCACCGCTGGCCATGGCCGTTACGCTGGAGATGCTGCGCCGGGGCCGCCAACGGGACCTGGAGGCGTGCTTTGCCATGGAGCTGCACCTGGACCGCCAGTGGTTCCAGCATGGCGATATCATCGAAGGCGTACGCGCCCTGATCATCGACAAGGACAAGCAACCGCGCTGGAACCCACCTACCCTGGCTGCACTGCAACGCCAGCGGGTCGACCAATTCTTCGAAGGCCTGTGAGCCCGGGAGTACACCGATGCAAGACCTGGAACTGAGCGAAGAACAGATCATGATCCGCGACATGGCGCGCGATTTTGCCCGTGGCGAAATCGCCCCGCACGCCCAGGCCTGGGAAAAGGCCGGCTGGATCGATGACGACGTGGTACGCAAGATGGGCGAACTGGGCCTGCTGGGCATGGTCGTGCCCGAAGCCTTTGGCGGCAGCTACACCGACTACGTTGCCTATGCCCTGGCGGTAGAGGAAATTTCCGCCGGTTGTGGCGCCACCGGGGCGATGATGAGCATTCACAACTCGGTAGGTTGCGGCCCGCTGCTGGCATATGGCACGGCCGACCAACAGCAGCAATGGCTGCCACGCCTGGCCACGGGTGAAGTGATCGGCTGCTTCTGCCTGACCGAGCCGCAAGCCGGCTCCGAGGCGCATAACCTGCGGACCCGCGCAGAGTTGGTAGACGGCCAATGGGTAATCAATGGCGCCAAGCAGTTCGTCAGCAATGCCCGGCGTGCCGGCCTGGCGATCGTGTTTGCGGTAACCGACCCGGACCTGGGCAAAAAGGGCCTGTCGGCCTTTCTGGTGCCCACCGACAACCCGGGCTTCAAAGTCGACCGCAGCGAACACAAGATGGGCATCCGCGCCTCTGACACCTGCGCGGTCACGTTCGACAACTGCCGTGTACCGGCCGCCAACCTGCTGGGTGAGCGCGGCAAGGGCCTGGCCATCGCCTTGTCCAACCTTGAAGGGGGCCGGATCGGTATCGCCGCGCAAGCGCTGGGCATCGCCCGTGCGGCATTCGAAGCAGCGCTGGGTTATTCACGGGACCGTGTGCAATTCGGCAAGCCGATCAACGAGCACCAGAGCATCGCCAACCTGTTGGCCGACATGCAGGTGCAGGTCAACGCCGCGCGGCTGCTGATTTTGCATGCTGCGCGCCTGCGCAGCGCCGGCAGGCCGTGCCTGTCAGAGGCATCCCAGGCCAAGCTGTTCGCCTCGGAAATGGCCGAACGGGTGTGCTCGATGGCGATCCAGGTACATGGCGGCTACGGCTACCTGGAAGACTACCCGGTAGAGCGTTACTACCGCGATGCC
Organism: Pseudomonas sp. NBRC 111127; assembly: GCF_001320345.1. Classification (NCBI taxonomy): domain Bacteria; kingdom Pseudomonadati; phylum Pseudomonadota; class Gammaproteobacteria; order Pseudomonadales; family Pseudomonadaceae; genus Pseudomonas; species Pseudomonas sp. NBRC 111127. The sequence continues at coordinate 8,628 of NZ_BCBD01000117.1, forward strand.
CGGATCACCCAGATCTACGAAGGGTCGAGCGAAATCCAGCGCATGCTGATTGCGCGGGAGCTGAAGCACTACACGCTTTAGTAGGTCGACGACCGGGCCCTGGCGCCAGGCTCTGCCCACCTAGCGCCAGTAGCGGGCGTCGTCCACCAGCTCGGCGTGCCTTTCGAACAGCGCTGGCAACTGCTCCTTGAGGTAGTCGATCCAGGTACGCACCTTGGCATCCAGGTAGTGCCGTGACGGGTAAATTGCATACAGCGCACTCTCGCGCAGCCGATACGGCGCCAACAGGCGGCACAGCCGCCCCTGCCCGATCGCCTGGCTGGCGGTGTAGAACGGCAACAGGCCTATGCCCATGCCCAACTCGCTGGCCACCAGCATGGCATCGGCAACATTGGTGGAGAAACCGTCCTTCGGTACGATCACACACTGGTCGACCCCCTGCGGGAACACCCAGTCACCTTCGTACAGGGGGTACGACATGCGCAGGCAACGATGGCCGTGCAAGTCTTCGGGGCTTTCCGGTACGCCATTGGCTTCCAGGTAGGCCGGGGCCGCGCAGGGGATACTGAAGATATTGCCCAGCGGCACGGCGATCAGCTGCGAATCGGGCAACGCGCCGTCCACGGTAATCACCACATCATGCCCTTCGGCCAGCGGGTCGGGGTTGCGCTGTGACAGGGTCAGCTCGATCACCACCTCCGGGCACAACGCGTTGTAGCCGGCCACCAGCGGCATCAGCAACAGCCCCAGGCCATGGGGACAGTGTAGGCGTAACCGCCCACGCGGCGTCAGGTGCGCACCACGGGCCTCGCCCACCGCTTCTTCGGTCAGCAGCATGATCTGCCGCGCCCGCTCGAGAAACCGCTCCCCGGCCTCGCTCATGCGCAAGCGCCGGGTGGTGCGGTGCAACAGGCGGGTCTGCAACTGGTTTTCCAGCTCCGCCACGATGCGCGAAACCTGTGCCGCAGAGATGTCCAGGGCGTTGGCGGCCGCCGCGAAGCTGCCGCATTCCACCACACGGGCGAAGGTACGCATGGCATGCAGCATGTCCATGAAAGTGAGCTCCTTAGTGGGTGTTATTGTTACGTTAAAGGCAGGAATCTATCACGACTTAGCCCATTTATTGTGTAAGGCCTTTGAATACATCATTAGTCATACATTGTAAAAGGAGCCAGCCATGAAACCCTCCCTCGCTATAATCGCCATTTCCGCTGCCTTGGCTTCGTGCGCAGCCCTCGCCGCCACGGGCAACGATCAGCCAGCCAGTAGCAACTATGCATACGGTATGCACCTGGATGTGGCCAAAGTGATTTCCATCACCCCGCCCAGCAACGTCGGCGACTGCCAGATCGGCACCGCTCACATGGTGTACCTCGACCACCATGACCAGAAGCACGAAATCAGTTACCGCGAGATGAGCAACTGCCCGCAACAGTGACTCAGGCCAGCAGCTGCGTTATCCAGCCTACCTGCTGGTTGAAGTCGTCTATCTTCGCCTGCGGCACTGCGCCCCGGGCCCGCTGGAAATTGGCCAGGGTGTGCTGCTTCTGGCGCAGCATGCGCTGCCATTTACCCAGGAACGCCGCGCTTTTTTCCTGCATCAGCAACGGCCCGAAGTACAGCTGTTGAGCGGTGTACACCGCCCTGCCCGGCTCGGCGACGATGATCTCGTAGTCGAAGCGGTTTTCCCGCAGCAGTTCCTCGTGGACGATCCGGTAGCCATTGCCGGCCAGCCACTGGCGTAGTTCGCGCTCACCGCCGTTGGGCTGCAGTAGCAGGCGGGTGACGCCGGCAAGGCGCTGCGGGCCTGCCTGCAGGATGGCGCACATGGTGTCGCCGCCCATGCCGCACAGGCTGACCACCGTGATACGGTCCTGTGGCTCGATGGCTGCCAAGCCATCGGCCAGGCGCACGGCCACAGAGGCCTCCAGGCCGTTGCGGCTCACCGTGCGTTGGGCCGAGGCGAACGGCACCTGCGCCACCTCACCGGCCACCCCGGCCTCGATCACCCCGCGCAGCATCAACGCCACCGGCAGGAAGCCGTGGTCCGAGCCAATGTCGGCCAGGCGCGCGCCCTGCGGCACATAGGCAGCCACGCGCTCCAGGCGCCGGGACAAAGTCTGTTCGTTCAACGTAAACCTCTGGTCTGGCAATCGGCCGCGATTCTGCCGGTGAACGCCGCGCTTTACAAACGCCGGGGTGCGCTCGACCGGTGCGTTGCGCTCGCGTAGGCTTGCCGTTTCCTTCCGTTGCAAGGCAAACCACACCATGGCTCAAGCAGACATCATCTATACCCCCGACCCGGACGCCGACTCGATTTCTTCCGACGTCGCCGAGTACAACGGCGTGCTGGTCACCACCCAGATCCCGACCCGTGCCGACGGCAGCCTGGAACTGGGTGGCATCGTCGCGCAAAGCGAGTGCACCCTGCAGGCCTTGAAAGTGGCGCTGGAAAAAGCCGGCAGCGGCATGGACCGCGTGCTGCACCTGACCATCTACCTGACCGACATGGCCGACCGCGCGGCATTCAACGAAGTGTACCAGCGCTTCTTCAGCAAACCCTGGCCGGTACGTGCCGCCGTTGGGGTGGCCGCCCTGGCGTTCGACGGCATGCGCGTCGAAGTGACGGCGATGGCCGCCAAGCGCTGACCGACCGTCGTTGCCGCCCCCTCGCACCCTGGCTGCACACCTTCGGGCAGCCCAAGGGTGCCGCCAGCCCGTTTCGCCGCTACAATGCGCGCCTAACCCGTGACAGCCCGAAAATACAACGACATGTCCCTTCCAAAGAACCAGCTGGAACTGCTCAGCCCAGCGCGTGACGTGGCCATCGCCCGTGAGGCGATCCTGCACGGCGCTGATGCCATCTATATCGGCGGCCCAAGCTTCGGCGCGCGCCACAATGCCTGCAATGAAGTCAGCGACATTGCCGAACTGGTCGAGTTCGCCCATCGGTACCATGCGCGCGTGTTCACCACCATCAACACCATCCTCCACGACAACGAGCTGGAGCCGGCGCGCAAGCTGATCCACCAGTTGCATGACGCCGGTGTCGATGCACTGATCGTGCAGGACCTGGGGGTGATGGAGCTGGACATCCCGCCGATCGAGCTGCACGCCAGCACCCAGACCGACATTCGCACCCTGGAGCGGGCGAAATTCCTCGACCAGGCCGGTTTCTCGCAACTGGTGCTGGCCCGCGAGCTGAATTTGCAGCAAATCCGCAGCATCGCCGCCGAAACCGACGCGGCCATCGAGTTCTTCATCCATGGTGCACTGTGCGTGGCATTTTCCGGCCAGTGCAACATCTCCCACGCGCAAACCGGGCGCAGCGCCAACCGTGGCGACTGCTCGCAGGCCTGCCGCCTGCCATACACCCTGAAGGATGACCAGGGCCGCGTGGTCGCGTTCGAGAAACACCTGCTGTCGATGAAAGACAACAACCAGACCGCCAACCTGGCCGACCTGGTCGATGCCGGCGTGCGCTCGTTCAAGATCGAAGGGCGTTACAAGGACATGGGCTATGTGAAGAACATCACGGCCCACTACCGCAAGGAACTGGACGCCATCCTGGAAGGCCGCCCGCACTATGCCCGCGCTTCCAGCGGGCGCACCGAGCACTTCTTCCTGCCCGACCCGGACAAGACCTTCCACCGCGGCAGCACCGACTACTTCGTCACCGACCGCAAGGTCGATATCGGCGCATTCGACTCGCCAACCTTCACCGGCCTGCCGGTGGGCGTGGTGGAAAAGGTCGGCAAGCGCGACCTGCACGTGGTGACCGACGTGCCGTTGACCAACGGCGACGGCCTGAATGTGCTGGTCAAACGCGAAGTGCTGGGTTTTCGCGCCAACATCGCCGAGCCCCGCGGCGAGTTTGAAGAAGACGGCCAAACACGCTACCGCTATCGCGTCGAGCCCAATGAAATGCCCGAAGGGCTGCACAAGCTGCGCCCCAACCACCCGTTGTCGCGCAACCTGGACCACAACTGGCAACAGGCCCTGCAGCGCACGTCCTCCGAACGCCGGGTGGGCGTGGAGTGGCACGCGGTGCTGCGCGAGCAACGCCTGCTGCTGACCCTGAGCAGCGAGGAAGGGGTCAGTGTGCAGGTAGCCCTGGAGGGCCCGTTCGGCGTCGCCAACAAGCCCCAGCAGGCACTGGAGCAACTGCACGACCTGCTCGGCCAGCTGGGTACCACTATGTACCACGCCGACCGTATCGAGCTGGACGCCCCGCAGGCGTACTTCATCCCCAACTCGCAGCTCAAGGCCCTGCGCCGCGAGGCCATCGAGGCACTGACCGCCGCGCGGGTACAGGCCCACCCACGCGGCGCGCGCAAGGCCGAGACCACGCCGCCGCCGGTGTACCCCGAGTCGCACCTGTCGTTCCTGGCCAACGTGTACAACCAGAAGGCTCGCGACTTCTACCACCGCCATGGCGTGCAACTGATCGACGCCGCCTACGAGGCCCATGAAGAGCACGGCGAGGTGCCGGTGATGATCACCAAGCACTGCCTGCGTTTCAGCTTCAACCTGTGCCCCAAGCAGGCCAAGGGTGTCACCGGCGTACGCACCAAGGTCGCGCCCATGCAGCTGATTCAGGGCGACGAGGTACTGACGCTGAAATTCGACTGCAAGCCGTGCGAGATGCATGTGATCGGCAAGATGAAGAGCCATATCATCGACCTGCCGACACCGGGCAGCGCGGTCGCACAAGTGGTTGGGCACATCAGCCCCGAAGACCTGCTCAAGACCATCCCGCGCGGGCCGCATTGAGGGGTTCGGCCCTGGGTGATGTTCGCCCAGGTGCCGTGGTGTAACGCTCAGCGTATCTGGTGCTTGTGCAACAAGCGGTAGAACGTCGGCCGCGAAACACCCAGCACTTTGGCAGCCATGCTCAGGTTGTCACTGTGCCGGTTGAGCACATCGCACAAGGCCTGGCGCTCGGCGCGGTGCTTGTATTCTTCCAGGGTGCCTAACGGCTGCTGCTCCTGGTCGTGCAACTGCAAGCCCAGGTCCTGCGCCTCGATCTGCCGCCCTTCGGCCAGCACCAGCCCGCGGCGTACGCGGTTGGCCAGCTCGCGAACGTTCCCCGGCCAGTCATGGTGGCCCATGGCTGCCAAGGCGTGTTCACTGAAGGAACGCGGCCGGCGCCCGGTTTCCAGGCTGTAGAAATGGGCAAAATGATTGGCCAGCATGGACAAGTCGCCGTGCCGGTCGCGCAGCGGTGCTGTCACCACCTGCAATACGTTCAGGCGGTAATACAGGTCTTCGCGAAAACGCCCCTGCTCAATGGCCCGTTCCAGGTCCACGTGGGTCGCCGCCAACACCCGCACATCCACCGGTATTGGCTGGCTGCCGCCTACGCGCTCGATGTGCTTCTCCTGCAAAAAGCGCAGCAGGTTGGCCTGGAGTTCCAGCGGCAAGTCGCCAATTTCGTCCAGGAACAAGGTGCCGCCGTGGGCCGCTTCGATACGCCCGACCTTGCGCTGGTGCGCCCCGGTAAAAGCGCCTTTCTCGTGGCCGAACAATTCGGACTGGATCAAATGCTCAGGGATGGCGCCACAGTTGATGGCGATGAACGGCTGATCACTGCGCTGCGACTGGCGGTGCAGCGTGCGCGCCACCAGCTCCTTGCCAGTGCCGCTTTCACCGCGGATGAGCACAGGTGATTCGGTAGGCGCCAGTTTGCCCAGCAGCTTGCGCAGTTCGCGAATCGGCCGGCTGTCACCGAGCAATTCGTCGTTCGCTTCATCGACCTTGACCGCACCCTTGCCGCGCAGGCGCGCCATGCCGAACGCCCGGCCCAGGGTGACCTGCACCCGCGAGACGTCGAACGGCAAGGTGTGGAAGTCGAAAAACCACTCACAGACAAAGTCACCGAAGGCTGGCATGCGCAGTTGGTCGGCGCTCAGCACGGCGATCCACTCGGTGTTGCTGCGCTTGATCATGTCCTTGACCGCGTCCGGGTGCCGCAGGTGCGCGGCCTGCAAGCGCAGCAGGCCCACATCGCAGGGGTGGTCCAGTGCGGCGGCGAGCATGCAGCTGTCGACATCCCAGCCGGCGTTGCGCAGGCCCGGCAATAGGCGGTGGCAATCGTCGCAGGGGTCGACGATCAGCAAACGGCGTTGCGCGGCAGGCTGTTGCATGACCGATCCTTGGCGCCATTGTTTGATTTTTTTAAAGTAAAACAGCAAGTTGTGGCGCCCGTTTAACAGTAGCAACGAAGTTGACACTGCCCAGTACCGTCCGTCTGCCGACGCATTTTTTTACAAACGCCCACGGGAATTTTCGCACTTTAACGACATCACATGGCGGCGCAGGGAATAACGGAGATAGCCCTGGCAAAAAATTTATTCGCAATGTGTGACTTGCTACCGCACAGCGAGCATCAGTACACATAACCCCGCGCTGCACTTCGCGCACCTGAGGCGACTTTTAAGCAACGCGGACTTACTTCGCTGTTTGGGACCATAGAGAGACCGAACCATGAATGCCCCGCTCCGTGTCAACGAAGCACTGCTGATTGCCGACCACGCCTTCGAACCCTTCCAGTGCGTAGCCTGGGATGCCCCCAATGGCACTGGTGAACTCAGCCTGGCAGTGATCGACCGGACCAACACCCGCATTGGCGCCAAGCAGGTGTCTTCGCGCATCTACTCCGACCCCGCGCAGTGGGCCAGCCTGATCGAGGAAGTGCGCGCCGAATTGTGCGAAAAAGGTTACGACCTGCAACCTTGGTCGATGCCTAAATAATACCGGCGCCTATAACAAGTGCGTGCAGTGCCACGCACTTGTGCAACTTTCATCGTGCAGGCCTGACAACTTTGTCACTTGCGACATTGTGCCGCGGTGCCCCTGTTCAATACGCCAGCTTGAAGTGGTGCAAGTGCTGATAATCCGCCTGCAATTGCTCGGCCAGGCGCTGGGCACGCCCTAGCCGTACCGGTGCCAGTTCCATGTCCACCAACAGCGTGGCACAAGGCATGGGTTGGACCGTGTTGCTGTGCTGCACGCGCCCATCGGTAAACACCAGGCAGCGCAGCACTTCTTGCGGGTGTGCCCGCTGGCGTGCCTGCAGCCAATGCCGGGCCTGCTCCAGGGCTGCGAACAGTGGCGTGCCCCCGCCAGCCCCCAACGCCTGTAGCCATGGCTGCAAGGCCGCCGACGCCTTGAGGCCATGGCGCTGCCACTGCGGCATGCGCCCGCTGGCCGTGAGCAGCGCCAGGCGAGCACGCTGGCGATAAGCCTGATCGAACAGTGCTGCCAACACCCCCTTGGTTTGCGCCAGGGCCTGGTGGCGGCGGGTTGAAGCCGACGCATCGACGATCACCAGCCACAGTTCGGCAGGCCTGGCCCGGCGTTGCTGCCAGCACAGGTCCTGGCGCTGGCGTGGGCGCCCCTTGAGCAAGGTCGGCAGCCAGGCGACCCGACCTGCCAACGCGTCGCGTGCGCGCCCCCGGCTGGCACCGTGCTGCTTGCCTGCACCCGCCTTGGCATCCCCCCCTATGGCGTGTGGCTGGGGGGGGCTCAGGGCTTTTTTGCCCAGTTTGGCACCTCGCGACGGGCGCCACTGGCCACCGGCTGCGCGGGCAATGCACCCCAATCGCCCTGCCCGCCTTGCTCACCAGGGTTGCTGCCGGCCGGCTGTTCGGCCTGTTGCGGGGGGGCTGGCGGATTGGCCTGTGGCGCCACCCGGCGGCGATGGCGCAAGGCAAATTCGGCTACGGCCTCCACGTCGGTTTCTTCGATGGCTGCACCACCGCGCCAGGCACAGTGGGCGCGCGCCGCGCGCAGCCAGACCAGGTCGGCGCGCAAGCCATCCACGCCAGCAGCAAAACAGCGCTCGGTGATCCAGGCCAGTGCCTGGTCGTCCAGCGCAATGCCCGCCAGCACATGGCGCGCCGCCTGGCAGCGCTCGCGCAACTGCGCCTGCGCCTGCGCCCATTGCGCGCAAAAAGCCTGCGGGTCATGGTCGAAGGCCAGGCGCCGACGGATGATCTGCTGCCGGGCCGCAGGTTCGGGCAAACCTTGCAGGGCCACATTAAGGCCGAACCGGTCGAGCAACTGCGGGCGCAGTTCGCCTTCTTCCGGGTTCATGGTGCCGATCAGCACGAAGCGGGCGCTGTGGCGGTGCGAGATGCCGTCGCGCTCGACGCGGTTGGTACCGCTGGCGGCCACGTCAAGCAACAGGTCCACCAGGGTATCTGGCAGCAGGTTGACTTCATCCACATACAGCACGCCGCCATCGGCCTGGGCCAGCACCCCTGGGGAGAACTGAGCCTTGCCCTGACCAAGCGCGGCGTCGAGGTCCAGGGTACCGACCAACCGTTCCTCACTGGCACCCAGCGGCAGGGTCACGAACGGGCCCTCACCCAGCAGGTCTGCCAGGCCACGGGCCAAGGTGCTCTTGGCCATGCCGCGCGGGCCTTCGATCAGCACGCCGCCGATTTTCGGGTCGATGGCCGTCAGGCACAGGGCCAGCTTCAGGTCCTCGGCACCCACCACGGCCGCCAGCGGAAATTGTACGGGTTCACTCATGTCAAGCCTGTTCCTCGCCGTCGAGCAGTTGCTCCTCAAG
>NZ_BCBD01000118.1:0-16819 GCF_001320345.1 Pseudomonas sp. NBRC 111127
CGCCCGTCGTAGGAGCGGCCTCGTGTCGCGAAAGGGGCGCAAAGCGCCCCCAACGATCTCAAGCCTTGTTCAGTGCCTGAGCTGCTGCCAACACGGCATCCACATGCCCGGGCACCTTCACCCCACGCCATTCCTGGCGCAGCACGCCCTCCTTGTCGACCAGGAAGGTGCTGCGATCGACGCCCATGTACTCCTTGCCATACAGCTTCTTCAGCTTGATCACGTCGAACAGCTGGCACAGGGCCTCGTCCTTGTCGCTGATCAGCTCGAACGGGAAGCCTTGCTTGGCCTTGAAGTTCTCGTGCGACTTGATGCCGTCACGCGACACGCCGAACACCACGGTGTTGGCCGCAGCAAAGGCTTCATGCTGGTCGCGGAAGCCCTGGCCTTCGGTGGTGCAGCCCGGGGTGCTGTCCTTCGGGTAGAAGTACAGCACCACCTGCCGGCCCTTGAGGTCGGCCAAGCTCACGGTTTGCCCGCCGGTGGCCTGGGCCTGGAAGTGCGCTACAGGTTGGTCGAGTGCTACAGCCATGATCGCTTCCTTACATTGGGTTCTGTGGGCGCCATGGCTCGATCAGCGCATCGAGGTTCAGGGCGTCGGCAAAGTCCAGGAACTGGTCACGCAGCCAGCTGATTTGCGTGCCGGCCGGCAAAATGACGGTGAACTGGGCATTGAGCATGCTGCTGCCGGTCTGCGGCGCCAGGTAGGTGTCGCAGGTCATGGCTTCCAGCTCGACGCGGTGGTCGAGGAAGAACTGGCACAGCTCGTTGATGATGTCCGGGCGGTAGGCGGCGCTGACGTAGGCTACATAAGGCAGGGCCTGCGGGCGTACCTCCTGGTCGGCGCTGCGCACCACGTCCAGGGTCAGGCCGTGCTTCTTGCCCAGGCTTGGCAGCATGGCTTCAAGGCGGGCCAGGGCGTCCCAGCTGCCGCCTACCTGCAGCACCAGGGCGCTGGTTTCGCCGTGGCGGCTCAGGCGCGAGGTAACCACCGCGCAACGGTTTTCGAAGGCAGCGCGGCTGAGGACGTTGGCCAGTTCCATGGGGTTGGGCCCCAAGGCACTGATGACGAGGAATTGTTCGCGGACGGTGGGGGTGGACATGCAGCATTCCTAAAGCGATGAGCGGTCGGTACAGGACGGGAGAAAGCCTCCAGTCGGCAGGGCCCGGGGCTCGCATGCGAGGTCTTGGACGCTGGCCGGGAGCAAGGTCGACGGCCCGGCGGGCCGCGCTGCACCGATCAAAGCATCAAGGGTAGCGAAATAAGGCGCCGAGGGGAATGCTCCGCCCGCCTGCTTCGCTTGTGCAAGGCCGATGCCCCCAGTACCATTACCGCTCTCTTTTTCCGGCAGGAGCAGTTACATGATTGCGGGCAGTATGGTGGCATTGGTCACACCCATGGATGCACAAGGGCGTGTTGACTGGGGCAGCCTCGACAAACTTGTAGACTTCCACCTGGAAAACGGCACCCATGCGATCGTCGCTGTCGGCACCACCGGTGAGTCGGCCACGCTCGATGTCGAAGAGCACATCCTGGTCATCAAGCATGTGGTCGAGCGCGTCAAGCGCAGCAACAAGCCCATCCCGGTCATCGCCGGTACCGGTGCCAACTCCACTGCCGAAGCCGTGCACCTGACCCAGAACGCCAAGAATGCCGGCGCCGATGCCTGCCTGCTGGTGGTTCCGTACTACAACAAGCCAACGCAAGAAGGCCTGTACCAGCACTTCAAGCACATTGCCGAAGCCGTCGACATCCCGCAGATCCTCTACAACGTGCCGGGCCGCACCTCCTGCGACATGCAGGCCGAGACCGTGATCCGCCTGTCGACCGTGCCGAACATCATCGGTATCAAGGAAGCCACCGGCGACCTGGCCCGTGCCAAAGCGATCCTGGAAGGCGTTGCCAGCGACTTCATCGTCATGTCTGGCGATGACCCGACCGCTGTCGAGTTGATCCTGATGGGCGGAAAGGGCAACATCTCCGTCACCGCCAACGTCGCCCCGCGCGAAATGGCCGATATGTGCGAGGCCGCCCTTGCGGGCGATGCCGAGAAGGCCCGCGCTATCAACGAAAAGCTCATGCCACTGCACAAAGAGCTGTTCTGCGAAGCCAACCCCATCCCGGTGAAGTGGGCGCTCGTTGAAATGGGCCTGATGAAAAAGGGTATTCGCCTGCCGCTGACCTGGCTCAGCGAAGGTTGCCACGACAAAGTCCGTACTGCCTTGCGCCAGTCCGGCGTACTGGTTTAAGAGGAAGTACACCGCATGAAGCGACTGGCTGGTCTTTCTGCCCTTGCCCTGATTATCTCCAGCACCAGTGGGTGTGGCTGGCTGTGGGGCGAGGATGGCTATTTCCGCGACCGCGGCAGCGACTACCTGCAGGCGCACCCTACCGCGCCCATGCAGCTGCCGCCGGACGCCAGCAACGTCAAGCGGCTCGACCCGCTGTTGCCAATTCCGCGTAACGTCGCCGATGACAACGTCACGGGCGAGTACGAAGTGCCGCGGCCGCAACCGTTGACCGGTGGCGCTGGCCAGGTCACCGACTACAGCCTGCAGCGCAGCGGCAGCAGCCGTTGGGTGCTGGCCCAGCACTCGCCGGCCGAGGTGTGGCCGGTGGCCCGCCAGTTCTTTGAGGACAACGGCTTCCGTATCGACGAAGAGCGCCCGCAGACCGGTGAATTCAACACCAGCTGGCAGCGCTTCGACGAGCTGTCGGCATCGCTCGGCCAGCGCCTGGCCAGCACTGCCAGCAGCGCTGACAGCGAAGTGCGCGTACGTGTGCGCATTGAGCCTGGCGTGCAACGCAACACCTCCGAGGTGTATGTGGTCAGCGTCGAGCGCCCGGCCGGCAGCACCGCCGAGCCTGCGTTCCCGTCCACCTCCGCCAATGCCGGCGCCGATGCCCTGCTGGTCGACGAAATGCTGGCCAGCATGAACCGCAGCGCCGAGAAGGGCGGTTCGGTGTCGCTGCTGGCTGAGCGTGATTTCGACGCGCCAAGCCGCGTCAGCCTGAGCGAGGACGGCAGCGGTAACCCGGTACTCTACCTGGGCTCCGACCTGGACCGCGCCTGGTCGGGTGTAGGCCGCGCCCTGGAGCAGGGTGGCCAGTGGCGTGTCGAGGACATCAACCGCAGCCTGGGCTTGTACTACATCAACCTGTCGGAAAAGCCTGAAGACAAGCAGAACCAGCCGGGCTTCTTCGGGCGCCTGTTCGGCAGCGAGCCCACCAAGGAAGAGCGTGAAGCCCGTGCCGAGCGCTACCAGGTCCGCCTGAGCAAGGTGGGTGAAAGCGTGCAGGTCACCGTCGAGAAAAACATCAACACCGTGGCGCCGCCCGATGTCGCTCGCCGTGTGCTGAGCGCCATTCAGGACCACTTGGGCTAAGTGCGCTTCGCGGTACTCGGAAGCGGCAGCCAAGGGAACGGCACGCTGATCGCCAGTGGTGACACGTTCATCCTGGTCGATTGCGGGTTTTCCCTGCGCGAAACCGAGCGGCGCCTGGCGCTGCTCGGGGTTTCGCCGGCGCAACTAAGTGCTGTGCTGGTCACCCACGAACATGCCGACCACGTGCATGGGGTCGGCTTGCTGTCACGGCGCTACAATGTACCGGTCTACCTCAGCCAAGGCACCTTGCGCGGCATGCGCAAGCCGGTGGAGGTGGCCGGTTTTCTCGCCTGTGGCCAAAGCCTGCATATCGGCAGCCTGCAAGTGAACGCCGCGCGGGTAGAGCACGACGCCTACGAGCCCTTGCAATATGTGGTCAGTGACGGCAAGCGCCGTTTTGGCATGCTCACCGACCTGGGCTCGTACGACGCGCTGTTGTTGGAACGCTACCAAGGCCTGGATGCACTGCTGATCGAGGCCAACCACTGCCGCGACCTGCTGGCACGCGGTCACTACCCGGCGTTCTTGAAGCGGCGGGTAGGGGGCATGCAAGGGCATTTGAACAATCACCAGGCCGCGCGCCTGGTGCACGAGTTGGGCTGGAACAACCTGCAGCATCTGGTGCTGGCCCACCTCAGCAGCAAGAACAACCTGCCACATCTGGCGCGCCAGTGCTTCGTCGACACCCTTGGGTGCGACCCGGACTGGCTCCAGGTGGCGAATCAGGAACACGGGCTCGACTGGCGCGAAATCGCCTAGCCCAACACCTCAAGCAAGCGGAGCCCAATCATGGAAAAACGCGACGAACTCTACCGCGGCAAGGCCAAATCGGTTTACAAGACCGATGACGCCGACCGCTTGATCCTGCTGTTCCGTAACGACACGTCGGCGTTCGACGGCAAGCGCATCGAACAGCTCGACCGTAAAGGCATGGTGAACAACAAGTTCAACGCCTTCATCATGCAAAAGCTGGAAGAAGCCGGCGTGCCGACCCAGTTCGACAAGCTGCTGGGCGACAACGAATGCCTGGTCAAGAAGCTGGACATGATCCCGGTCGAATGCGTAGTGCGCAACTACGCGGCCGGCAGCCTGGTCAAGCGCCTGGGCGTTGAAGAAGGCATCAAGCTGGAGCCCTCCACCTTCGAGCTGTTCCTGAAAAACGACGAGAAGGGCGACCCGTTCATCAACGAGTCCCACGTTGTCGCGTTCGGCTGGGGCACCGCTGAGCAGTTGACAGAAATGAAAAAGCTGTCGTTGAAGGTCAACGAAGTGCTGAGCAAGCTGTTCGATGACGCCGGCCTGCTGCTGGTCGACTTCAAGCTGGAGTTCGGCGTATTCCACGGCCAGATCGTGCTGGGTGACGAGTTCAGCCCAGACGGTTGCCGCCTGTGGGACAAAGAAACCCGCAAGAAGATGGACAAGGACCGCTTCCGCCAGGGCCTGGGCGACGTGATCGAAGCCTACGAAGAAGTTGCCAAGCGCCTGGGCGTGCCGCTGTAAGCGGTGCGTTCACGCAAGCGCCTGATACCACGCGATTTTTTTTAAAAAAAGGTTTGCGTTTTAAAAGAACGCTGGTATGATGCGCGGCATTGGAGAGATGCCGGAGTGGTCGAACGGGACGGATTCGAAATCCGTTGTACTGGCAACAGTACCTAGGGTTCAAATCCCTATCTCTCCGCCATATTAAAGGCCCCGAGCGCTGTACAGCCCTCGGGGCTTTTTTCATTTGGGGGAATTTTGGTGCAATCAAATTCCCCCAAGCTCCCCCGCAGCTCCTTCCGCGTACCGACCATGATGAGTATTTCGCGCCGCCGCGTAAGCCGCCCGGGCCTCATCAAGTGTTGCGAACAGGCCAAGCTCAATTCGCATGCCGCTCACCCTGATCCTTGCCCTATATTTGCCGCTGGCCTTGTGAAGATCCACCCCGCGCACCCCGGTCGACGACGTAGCCAGGGCGCCGACATTGCAGAGGTTCTGTGACCTGCTGGCCTCTCTTAGGTTTTCAAACCGATTATCGCCAGGATTTCGATTGATGTGATCGATGTCGCCCTGCGGCCATTTCCCTGTCATGTAGAGCCACGCCAAGCGATGTGCCTGATAGCTCACCAAGTCGATGCGGATCTCGACATAGCCAGCCTTTTTGACTTTTCCGGCAATTGACCCGAGCTTTACCTTCTGTTTCCGAACGGCCCACCGAAACTCGCCGGTTTCCGGGTCGTAGCTCAATTGTTCGCGAAGCCTTTCGTGGGTCAGCAAGACAGGTCGAGCCTCTGTTGGGAGTGGTCCCCACATTTTACCGCTTGACGCTCCCCCGCGCTCCCCCATAAATTCGCCGCCATGGCCTACTACGAAAAGCGCGGTGACGCCTGGCGTGCCCAGATCCGCCGCAAAGGATATCCAACACTTTCCGCCACCTTTGACACCAAAGCAGAAGCCCAGCGATGGGCAGCCGAGATCGAGGGGGACATGTCGCGTGCACGCTTCGTGGATATGCGCGAGGCCGAGAGCACCACGCTGGCCGAGGCCCTGGACCGATACCTGTCCGAGGTGACTTCTACCAAGAAGGGCGCCAAGCAGGAGCAGGTCCGCATCAAGAAGTGGAAAGAGCACAAGTTGGCCAGCAAAGGCCTGGCTGCCATTCGCTCGAGCGACATGGCCGCGTATCGCGATGCTGAGCTGAAGGAAGGGAAATCGACGGCTACCGTTCGCCTCAACCTGGCGGTGATCAGCCATCTCTACACGGTGGCCACCAAGGAATGGGGAATCGAAGGACTGGCCAACCCGTGCCGAGCTATCCGGATGCCCAAGGGCAGCAAGGAAAGGGATCGGCGCCCGACGCCGGCGGAGCTCGCCGCGCTGTACAAGGCAGCCGGCCAGATGAATGCCCAGCTTCCGGTGTTCATTGAACTGGCGGTGGAGACGGCAATGCGCCGTTCTGAGCTGTTGATGCTGCGCCGCGACCAGGTGCGCGGCAAAGTGGCCTATCTGGAAGACACCAAGAACGGCGAGCGGCGCGCCGTGCCATTATCCTCCCGGGCAATCGCCCTGCTGGAGGGATTGCCTACGCCGATCGGTGGCGGCCGGTACTTCAACCTGGCGCTAAACACGATCAGCAACTACTTCCCTCGTGCCTGCGTGGCCGCTGGGATTGAAGGTCTACGCCTTCACGACCTTCGCCATGAGGCGACCAGTCGTTTCTTCGAGCGCGGCTTCACCATGATGGAAGTCGCGAGTATCACGGGCCACAAGACCCTAGCGATGCTCAAGCGCTATACCCACCTCAGCCCGCAGGACCTCGCCGAAAAGCTAGGCTAGGCGAAAAATGCCGGCCAAAACGTAATCCCAGGCGACAAACGGATTGGCTATTGATGGCATTTGGCCTAGATTCCACTTTAAGTGGAACGGATCCATGTGTAGAATCCGCTGACTTTTTCGCTCCGATTTGAGCGAACGGAATCGTGAGCTGGAAGCCGCATGGATTTTGAGATCGTAAAAGAAATTTCGATGGTGACCGTGGGCCCTATCATCGATGCGCTGAACCGCGCTGAGGATGATGGTGTGCTGATCCGGATCATTCTCCGCCACAACAATGGCGGGCATGTACCATCTGCTTTTGCTTTGATCCTTGCAATCATCAATAGCAAGGCTACGATCGAGATATTGATGGATCGACACATCATGAGTGCTGCGGCATTCATATGGGTCTGGTTTGCGATTCGGCAGCAGGCTAATGTAAAGGCTCTTCACCCGGCTGAACCGGCGGTGCTAATGTACCATCGACCTCGGCAGATGAGCCTGGAGTCGCCAGACCATTACGTATTCCGTGATGATTTGGCAACGGATCATCCGCTCCGAGAGCACATGGCCGTCGCTGACCAGGTTTTTGACACGCTTTTTGATGAACTTATTCAAGCGTTAGGGTACTCAGATGAGAAGGAATACCTAACGCATGATGGCGCGCAGTATCGGCATAATCTCAGTCATATGAGAGCCGCGTACTACCAAAATCGGGACTGTGTCCTGACTTTCTGAAGGGATTAGCTATGACTACCGTGGCGATGAGCAACCTCGACCTGAGCCGAATCAAACGTTCGAAATCCAACTCCGAGCTGACCCATATGCTTGCCGAGTACATTCGATCTGATGAGCGACTGCGAGCCGAATGCAAGCAGCAAGGTAAGCCTATTCCCAACCTGCAGGCCAAAGACAAGTAATGAAAAAGCCCCGTAAATCGGGGCTTTTTCATGCCACTCTTAACCGTGGCGGCTCTTTCCGCTTCCTTCCCGGTTTCTGCTTTTGGTGTTCCCCATCCCGAAACTCGCGCAGGAATTTGCGCACGTCCTCCTTCAGCCAGCAGTGCCGGTTGCCCATCTTGAAGCTCTTGGGTAGCCACGGCACGCCTCGGCGAATCCCCTCCCTGATCGACGCCTCGGTGCGGCCCAACATCTTGGCCAGGCCTTCGACGGTCAGTACCTCGGTTTCTTCACTCATGCCTTCCTCCCGACCTGGTCCGTCAGCTTCTCATCTTCCGCCTGACCTTTTGCGTCAGCGCCTTTCAGTTCATGCACCACAGACTCGATTCCGGCTACGTAGCTACCTGGCCGGCCAGTTGCTGCCCCGATCAAGCGCTCGATAACCAACTCAACAGGCGCAGCGCGAAGAGAGGCGACCATGTCGATAGCCCACTCGCGCCCCTGAAGGAACATGTACCGGTTGATTGGGCCGGTGATAGAGAGTGGTCCGCTGGAAGCTTTCGGCGTTTCGGCCTCTGTGGGATGCACCCGGGCAGCCGCACGCGCCTGCACTGAGTTCCGTCGGCCAAGGGCTCTACGCAATGCCATAGTCGCAACGATGTTCACGAGAGCACTCCCGCCAGCGCCGCTAGCTCAGCCACCAGCGCCTCTGCACGCCCGTAGAACTTGCCGGTGTCCTCGTTCACGAACCGCTCGAGTACGGTGGCCACAGCGTGCTGGTTGGCCAGGCCGCGCAAATCGGCGCTGGGCACGCCCGTATCGGTCGACGGAGCGTGGACGAAAGCCTCCTGGCTGATCAGCAAGGTGCGCACCGGCCTGATGCCCTTGCACTTGCTCACCCAGTTCGTATCGGGCACGCACCAGGGCAGCATGTGCAGGCACCAGGCGGTCGCTGCGTTCGACTTTTGGCTACTGCTCCAGTACTCGCTCAGGCCGAATGCCTGGACCGCACCCCTGACCGTGTACGACCCATCGTGACCCCAGTCCGGCAGTTGCAGCAGGTTGCAGCGCAGCACCTGCAGCTCCTCAATCGACGGGATGTGCCAGCCCCAGGTGCCACGGATGTTCATGCCCAGCACCTTTCGGGCGATAGCGCTGCCCTCGGCGGCCATGGCCTGGGTGTTGGCCAGGCCGTCGAAGCGCGACGTGGCACCCCGGATGCGTGGGCGTGGGCCTTCCTCCTGCCACCAGTGGGCAGCCACTTCGAACTCCCGGCCTGCGTCGATGACTGCGTGCTCAGCACCATCGAAGAAGAGACGGCCGGCGAAGAAGCCGCCGCCCAGGGGCTGGCCGATGGCGGGGAGGGCGGCGGGATTGATTGATCGGCGCTTGATCATTGGAAACCTCCTGAAACTATACTGGCGGCTCTGGGCTGGAGGATTATTGACAGGCGAGTATTTGGCTTATAAACCTTGAAAGGCATGAAGTTAATGCTCAGAACACTTCTAGGGATGGGGGAGCTATGAAGAATCGAGGTGCTAGGTTTTGGGAATGGGCAGACCATCAACTTCACCACCGTAGCCATGACGAGAAACTCAGCGATGGCACCACGATTGATGTTCAGAGCCGCCTCTCTCGTACCGGTGTGGCTCAACTCTTTATCGGTGTATATCGCGTTGACGGGCTGCTCCTTCTTGAGGAGTACTACCCGAGCAGGCCGGGCGAGACCATTAGCAAAGCGCTCACCTGGGGCACTGATCGGGCCCGCCTGTTCGCAACGGGCGGCAATTTGGCTGTTGCCGACGACGGGGCCGCGTAGGAACCTAGGCCGTCCGTGTCCAAGTTGTGAGTCGAAGTGATCGGCCAGCACACGGCGCCCATCCAGGCCACAAGCGGCAGACAGGTCGAGCACTTGGCCAAAGGTGGTTTGGCGCTGCTGCAGGGCATCCCACAGCAGCAGAAGCAGGCCGGCCTGGGTCATGGCTGCTGCTCCTGCACCACCTGCTGCTGCATGGCATTGAACCCGGCCAGGAAGATCAGGTAGTCACCATGTGTGCGTTCATCAACGAAACCGTTGCGGCCCTTCTGCAGCTCCGTTTCGCTGGCGCCAATAGGGTTGGCGGCGATGAATAGGTCCCGAGGATCTACCGGTGCAACTGCAGGACGAGGATCAGCCAGGCGGCGCTGGTGGATCTCTTCGCGATCGACGACCACTCCACCCGGCGCAATGATGCCGAGGCGAACTTGGGAGCCATTCACGCCGGCCACGGTCACGCGAATGTTGCCGCCGATGACGATTGCCTTGCCGATATTGCGACTGAGCATGAGCATTTCGTGAATCTCCTTATTTCAGGCGAGACAGAGCCCGCCGAGTAACTTGGCTTTCGAGTGAAGTTGCGGTGTTACTGGGCGGAAGTTGCGCCCGATATCTCAGTGAAGTTGCAGTGCTTGCTGCCCATCCTTTTCAAGCTGGATGATCTTCCCCTCAATGACCGGCTTCTTTAGCTGCCACCGGCGCATTGTCTTTCCGGCGAGACTCGCTAGGCCCTTCTCCTGCTTGAACTCAGCCACCAGCATGTGACGTTGCTGCTCGATCGATAGCGAACGGTCCTGGAGTTCGCGGGCCATCCTGTTGAACGCCTCGATGAACGCTTCTTTCCAGGCGGCAGCCTTTTCCCCTGTGAAACCCATGACAACGAACATGAATCCATCCTTTGTCATGTTGAACATGCGCTGAACCTTTCCCTGTTCGTCGATGTAAGAGGTCTCCTCAAAATTGAGGAGACGAAAATTCGCAGAACATTTGACGTTGTCGATCGCGCGCAGCACGTTGTCGTGACGCTTGCCGAACCGCTTGGCCACCCTCACCGAGTCGGTGGTCGGCTCGTCGCCGCCACAGGTCACAAGCTCGCGATAGTCGACCTCGGTCAAAATCAAATCAGTCATCCAGGCTCCCCTCGATTGGATTCATCCTCGCAAGTCCATTCGCTGGCTGGTTGGTCACCGCGCAGGGCTCTCGCTGGAAAGCCCTCGACGCTGACCTGGCCATGTCAGCAGTACCCGTCAGCCTGGCGGGCTTCGAGGATCTGGCGCACCTGGTCCTTGTCGAACACCAGCGCCGTTTGGAACCCGCTGGAGGCAGTACGCGCCCGCTTCGGCTCGTAGCCCAGTCGCATCACGTAGCGACGTGCTGCGCTGCGGTCCATCTTCAGGAGATCGGCCAGTTCTTTGAGGGTGGTCATCTTCCCTTGAGCTGGAGCGAGGGCTGGGCCTGCTGCCGCCTGGCTCGATTCCGAGCTGATACCGATAGTCACGCTGATCATGGAGTGCTCTCGCTTGTGAGTTTCGTGGTTAGGCTACTGCCACCTGCTGCTCAACCCGCCGCGCCGCAACGCGGAGCTCGACCCGGCGCTCGCCGCCGTTTCCACCTCGGCGGATGCGCATTGCCACGTCATCGCCGATCATCGAGTGAAGGGTCAGCACCAGCGCCAGGGCTGTGGCCATCGGGCTAATCAGACCCTTCTGCATGGCTACGGCAACCAGCTGTGCCCGCCGGGTGACGCCGAGTTTCGTGGTCGCGCTGAGCACCCGCTTTTTGATCGAGTCGGGCTGAACACCGAGCTCGCGCGCCAGTTCCTTCGAGGTCTGACCTGCAGCAATACCCAGCACGCACTGGACTTCACGAGGGGAAAGCTCACGCCCCAGGAAGCCGGTCCAGCCATTGGCGGTTATGGTGGTTGCTGCGGTCATGGTGGTGCTCCGTGCTGTGTGTTGGTGTCAGTAAAATTAGCTGTGCTTTATTTTTATGTCAACAGCGCAGCTAATTTATCTTCTGATGGGTGCAAAAAACCCGCCGGATGGCGGGTTCGTGATGAGGTGATCTGCCTAGATCCTGCTGAGAATCTTGCTTGGTGCCAATATGTTCCCGACGTAGTGGATTTTGTCTATGTCTGACCAGTCTATGGTTCGGCGTTCGTATGCCGAGTTCACGGACATCACACTGACTCCATCCTCGCTTTCGAAGAGAAGCTCCTTGACCATGCTCTGCCCGTCGGAAGTGGTCACCATCACATACTCCCCTGGAACGAGCCGATGATTAGGCTCGCACACCGCGACCCACCCACTACGAATAGCTGGGGCCATTGAATCGCCCTTCAGTCGCAACGCATAGGCATCCTCATCCCTAGACCAAGTTTCTACCCATCCGTCTGAGTTATCCAAGCCAACCCAATAGCCATCATTCCCAAGCTGGGCGGTACCCACGATTTCGATCCTTCGAGGTGCGGTTGTGATTGGAGGGCCTGGCTCCACGTTGCCAGCTTGAATGGACGGGTAGGTGAGATGCTGAACACTCTGGGCGAGCCTGGGGCTAACATCTTCTGGCGCGAAATCCAAAGCTTTGGATAGCCGCATGAGAGCATCCAGATTCAGAGCAAGCTTACCAGTCATATATTGGTTAACAGTGCTCTGTGGGGATTTCCACTCACACCGCTCCCCGATCTCTGTCTGAGTAAGAGCGATCCCTCTGCTGCGGGCCTCTGATTTTCGCTTGTTGTAGATGTCCTTGAGCCTTGCGCTCTCGGCAATCTCTTCAGGCGTAAGTGGGCGTCTGTGTCTGGTTATCATGTGCGAACCCTATTAGCAGAGCTTATATCTTGCAACCAGCCTTGCTAATCAATGCTTGCGGCGAAAATAAAGCGTGGCTAATATTTGGATGAGTTCCTGATCGAGAAGTCATCATGAAAGAAATTAAGCTGGCTGACTTCCTTCGGTGCAAAGGCACCCAGCCGCAGCTCGCCAAGGCCGTTGGCGTTACCCAAAGCGCGATTTCGCAGATGGCTAAATCGTCTCGCGATATTCGTGTCCGCGTTTTCGAGGATGGACGCATTGAGGTCATTGAGTTCCGGATCCTCAACCGTTGTGCAGCTGCCGGCAATGAGGCTCCGCCGACCTTGACGCAAACGATACCCCCAACCTCCAATCTGCGCAGCTCCACTGGGGTGGCTGTTCACCCATCCAGTACCGCGCAGGCCTCCCCATGAAGGCCTCTCAATCCCTCTTTTTGCTGAGCGGTTGACCTTTTCGACCGCCCACAAAAAAGCCCAGCCTTAGCTGAGCTTCTTAGTCGGCACCCGCGCCAACGGGTGTCTTGGTATCACTTTGCTTCGAGAAAACCAAAATGAAATCAGAAAATACCACCACGCCATCACCGGCGCAACCCATCCTCACCGTCGAGACCGGCTTCTTGGATACGCCGATTGATAATCGGGGCTTGAACCTGCTCACCGTCGCGGCCGGTACAAACGCCGAGGACGCACTGCGTGCAGCTCGCACACTGTCTTCTGGCCTGAGACAGATCTGCCAGCACATGCACGACAGCCTGAACATGGGCGAAATGGCCTATTGCGATGGCATGGCAGCGCTCAGCTTCCTGGGGGAGACCGTCAGCGCGCTGGTTTGGTCGGTAGAGAAGAGCGTTGCCCGCGCAACGGCTGCCGAGGTGAGCAATGACTAATCAGCCCACAACGATAGCCCATCCTTTCGCTTCCAGTGGCGCCAGCGAAGTCTTTGAGGCGGTGGCGGGTGTTCCACTTCACGAATCCTTGGATGCAGCCACTGATCGCTTGGAAGCGGTTCTTGCTGGTCTCCGCGACTTGATGACTGAACCGACCGTTTCCAACCAAGCCACCTTGATCTACTTCGCCGCCGACGCAGCGCTCACCTTGGTGTACAGCGCCCATGCCGGTGTCGCTCCGGGGCAGGGAGGTGCTGCATGAGCGCTGACCAGCTTGAGACCATTGCCCAGGACGCTACCTTCCAGGTCCAGTGCGCCATGTGCCAGATCGACTGGCTGCGCAGCGTCCTGCACGTGCTTGATGACCGCCTCAATACGTCCGGCGATAAGCACGGCGCCAATTTGGCGAATCTGGCTATTTATAACGCCGATGACTGGCATAACGCGCTGGATGATCAGCGGGAGACCCTGGAGAAGCGCATCGACCAAGCAACCGCCGCGCCACAAAACCCTGCTGTTGCAAAACGTGGTGCAGGAGGTGCGGCATGATGAAGCAAACTGCTCTGGTGCTGGCGCCGGTGTACGGTGAGATCGTCCACGACGTGACCCTCACCGCAGCGGATATCGCGCGTTTCAACGACGCGCGCGAATCATTCAAGTTGATCAAAGCCCTGTACTGGGCGCATGTCGTGCCCTCGCTCGGCGGATTCGAAAATCCTGTCACGGGCGAACTTGAACGCCTCCTTGAGCGTGTCGTTTTCGATACACGCAATTTCATGTGGCCGCACCGCAACGCAGCCGCCTTCCACGAAGCAATGGATGTGGGAGGTGCTGCATGAGCTTGGTGCCATTCAGCTTCAAAGGTTCACCCGTTCGTGTCGTGACCGACGAGCATGGCGACCCATGGTTTGTCGCCAAGGATGTTTGCGACCTGCTGGGCTATGCCAACCCTAGTGATGCAGTCGGGCGCCATTGCAAGGGGGTCGTGAAACGCTACCCCCTTCAAACCGCCGGCGGCATGCAGGACGTTCGGGTGCTGCCCGAGGGCGACACTCTTCGCCTTATCGTCAACAGCACCATGCCGGCCGCTCAGGAGTTCGAGGCCTGGGTGTTCGATGAAGTACTGCCGACCATCCGCCGCACTGGCTCCTACCAGCGACCGATGACGCCAGCCGAACAGCTGCTGGCTCAGGCTCAGACGATGGTCACGCTGGAGCGTCAGCAGGCCGAGCAGCAAGTTGCGCTTGATCGTGTTGAGCGACGCGTCGATGACCTCAGCCAGACCATGGTTTGGGACCACTGCCCACAGAACTGTCAGTCGCTCACCCGCATCAAGGAAACGATGCTCAAGCGGCACGGGCTGTCCGGCGCGGTTGTGGACTACGTGCTCAAGGTCTGGCCCAACCAGCCAAACCCAGCCGGAATGGTCCGCAACGGCCACGAAGAGGCGCTCGGCTCGCAGTACCTGGTCTGGTCGAAAAGCCACGTCACCGCCGCCTTCCACCGTTTTGTCTCCGAATCCACGATGGTCACCGCCACCCAGGCGACCCACCCATATTTTGAGGGCCGGTTCCGCCTGGTCCAGAAGGTCCAGCCATGAAGAAACCTACCAAACAGCAACTGATCGAGCGCATCGCTGAGCTATCGATTGAGCACTGTCACGCTCATTACGCGGTCACGTGCCTGCGAGAAGACTACAAGGATGAGGTGTTCCGCTACTTCCGGGCTCATGGCGAGCCGTATCCGAACCGGCACGGCATTGACTATTCCGATCCAGCCTACGACGGCGTCATTCGCGCAACCGCTCAAAGCTACGAGCGCATGAGCGAGGCCAAGCGGCATCGGTACAACATCAAACGGCGTATCGACACGGCTGTGCGAAACCTGATGAGCCAATGCGGCGACCAGTTGAGGCGTCCAGCGCCGGCAGTTGTGAAGCGCGCAACGCTGAACGGGGAGACCCTGCAATGAATCCGTCTACCCCCCCCCAGGCGCTCCAGCAGCGCGCTGGCGCGACGATCATCATCGGCCCCTGGCCGACCTACAGCCAGTTCAAGGGCTTTCCAGAGCGCGAGCGCTGGACGCTTTACGAACTGGCCAAGGCCGGGCGCCAGGCCATGGAAGACAAGGGCTTCGAGATGGCCGAGAGCTACGACGCCTTCGTGCGCCGTGTCACAGAGGAGCTTGAGCTGTGAGCACCATCCTGATGACCGCCTGCTGGCCGCTCGAGATGAGCGCTGCCCAGAAGTCAGTCCTGATCTCCTTGGCCGACAACGCTAACGACGACGGCGTTTGCTGGCCTTCCATTGCCAAGATCTGCGAGCGCACCTGTCTGAAAGAGCGGGCGGTACGCAACGCAATCCGTTGGCTTGAAGGCGTCGGCTTGCTGGTGGCGAAAGAGCGTGCTGGGAGGTCGACCTACTACGTTGTAACCCCGGCATGTTATGCCCCCGGCATTAAATGCCCCCCTGCACCAGATGCCGGGGACCCCGGCACCACGTGCCCCTCACCCCGGCACCAGATGCCGGACACCCCGGCACCAGATGCCCCCAGAACCGTAATAGAACCCAAAGGTGAACCATCAAAGAACCGTAAGAGGGGAAATGACGGTTTTACGGTTGAGCAGATGCTCGAGTTGGCACCACCCGATCTGAGCGAGCAAACCGCCCGTGATTACTTCCAGTTCAGGAAGAAGAAAGGGCCTCTGAACCTGACCATCTGGAACAACGTGCTGGCCGAACTGGAGGGGTGCCGGGCAGCCGGTATCAGTCCCGACAAGGCCTTGGCCGAGGCGATGACGGCTGCTTGGCAAGGTTTCAAGACCTCTTGGATTGTCGACCGGCTGAAAAAGGATGCATGGGCTTCCGGCACCAGGGGGGCAGGCCAATCGCATCACACCGACCTCGACAAAATTGACCACACCGAAGGCCTGGTTCGCCAGCCCAACGGGACTTACCGGGTAGCAAGATCATGACCACCCCGAAAACCCTGGAATTCAAACCTGGCCAGTGCCGAGTGCACGGCGATTTCACAGACGAGCTGATCGAGTCGTTCTCGGGCGATCACTTCTGGCAAGGCTGCACCCGCTGCCAATTCGACGCGCTGCATTCAGCCGACGAAGCTGTCCGCCAGCCGGCGCTGGCCGTTCGGCGTGACCGGGCGATGAACGTCAGCCTGATGGCCTCTGACATCCCGCTGCGCTTCCGTGCGTCCACCCTGGACACCTACCGCACCGAAACCGAAGGCCAGGCCGTAGCGCTGACTGAGTGCAGCGACTACGTGCGCGAGTTTGAGCGCAACTGGGAGCTTGGCCGCTCGATGATGCTGCTGGGGGACGTGGGTACCGGGAAGACGCACTTGGGCTGCGCTGTCGCCCAGCAGGTGGTCCGCAGCTACGGCGCGTCTGCGCGTTACACCATGGCAATCGAGATCATCCGCGACATCAAGATGACTTTCGACAAGAAGTCCGAGCAGACGGAGCGCGATGTATATGTCGGCCTGCTGGCGCCTGATCTGCTGGTGATCGATGAGGTTGGCGTCCAGCACGGCAGCGACTTCGAGCGGCAGGTGCTGTTCGAGGTGATCGACTCGCGGTACCGAAATCTCATGCCGACCATCGTGATTTCCAACTTGGGCCTGGCCGGCCTCCGCAAGTGCTTGGGCGACCGCGCTGTTGATCGCCTGACCGATGCTGGTGGGCCTGCTGTCCTGTTCACCTGGGCCT
>NZ_BCBD01000119.1:0-16682 GCF_001320345.1 Pseudomonas sp. NBRC 111127
GGGCGGCGGTGCAGGCTGCGCGGGATCGGCAGCGCGTCGGTCTGCTCGGCGGCGATGTCTTCCGGCAGTTCCAGGTGCACGGCACCCGGCTTTTCTTCTTCAGCCAGGCGGAAGGCTTCACGCATGCGCGAAGGGATGTTGTCGGCCGAAGCGAACTGGTGGGTGTACTTGGTGATGGGGTCCATCATGCCGCACACGTCGATGATCTGGAAGCGGCCCTGCTTGGACTTCTTGATCGGCTTCTGACCGGTGATCATCATCATCGGCATGCCGCCCAGGTAGGCATAGGCGCTGGCCGTTACCAGGTTGGTGGCACCCGGGCCGAGGGTCGACAGGCTGACGCCGGTCTTGCCGGTCAGGCGACCGTAGGTAGCCGCCATGAAGCCTGCAGACTGCTCGTGACGGGTCAGTACCAGTTTGATCTTCGACTTGCGCAGGGATTCGAGCAGGTCGAGGTTTTCCTCACCAGGAATGCCGAATACATACTCGACACCTTCGTTTTCCAGACATTGCACAACGACATCGGCGGCCTTGGCCATTTAGGGTACTACCTCAAAATCTTTGGGGGATTGCAGCGAGATCGGCTGCGTGACTGAGATGTTGCAGGATGTCTCAGTGCCGCGCATCGTAGGCCCTCTGGTTAATAATAATAAATATATTGTTATGATGCGTGGCATCACAGTTCGTTATAAATGCAATGACTACGAAAGGTCGTACGCCCCAATGAACCTCAAGGCACTGCGTTGCTGCGTCGAAATCGTCCGGCAAGGGAGCTTCACCAAAGCAGCGCAACACCTGCACATAGCCCAGCCTGCGTTGAGCATGGCGGTTACCCGGCTGGAGGAAGAGCTGGGCGTGACCCTGTTCAACCGCACCACCCGCAAGGTGCTGCTCACGGCCGAAGGCGAGCAGTTCCTGCCACGCATTGCCTCGGCCCTGCGCGAAATGGATGTGGCCCGGCAGGAGCTGCGCGACATGGCTGACCTCAAGCGCGGCGAAGTGCGCCTGGGTATCCCGCCAATGTTCGGCCTGCACTATGTGCCAGGCTTGATGAACGCGTTCCGTCAGTCGTACCCCGGTATCGCCATGACCGTGTTCGAGGGCAGCGCCGCCGACATCGGCCAGCGCCTCGAACAACGGGAAATCGACCTGGCGTTGCTGGAATCGCGGCGCGTACCGCAGGACAAGGAGTCGATCCTGCTGGGCAGCGACGAGATGCTGGCGTGCATGCACCCCGACCACCCTTATGCCGGCAAGGCATTTCTCACCGCCGAAGACCTGCGCAATACCGACATGGTGGTATTCGACCGGACCTTCGTGCAGCGCCACCTGCTGGACGCATTTTTCGCCGAACACGGCATTACCTACCAAGTGGCCCTGCAGAGCAATTTCGTCTCGCTGGTGGTGCAGGCAGCACTGGACAACATGGGCGTGGCCACCCTGCTGCGCTCGGTGCAGCAGCGTACACCGGGCATTGTCGGCGTACCCTTCCGCCCGGCACAGCAGATGAGCTTCAGGTTGTGCTGGCGTTCAGGGGAATACCTGTCGCTGGCCAGCAAACGCTTCATCGATTTCGCCGCACAAACCCATTACCTGGAGCGCTGATCAGCGCCTGGCCCCTGGTTTGAGCGGCGGCGCTGCCTCGACGTTGCGCCCACCGATTGACTATCATCCCACCTTGAACGTTTCAGCATGTTTCAATACAGGCCCAACAAGGGATTCAGATGTCAGTTCAGCAACTCCCCCCGCCGCCCAGCAAAAGCGCCGTCGCCAAGATGGAAGCCGCCATGGCGCTGGGCAGCTTCGCCATCGGTACCGGTGAATTTTCCATCATGGGCCTGATGCCCGACATTGCCAGCAACCTGCAGTTGAGCGAACCGCAAGTGGGCCACGCCATCAGTGCCTATGCGCTGGGGGTCATGGTCGGTGCGCCGACCCTGGCGATTCTGGGCGCCAAACTGCTGCGCAAGCACATGCTGCTGCTGTTGATGCTGCTGTATGCGCTGGGCAACCTGGCCACCGCCCTCGCCCCTTCCTTCAGCGGCCTGGTGGCTTTCCGCTTCATCAGCGGCCTGCCCCACGGTGCCTATTTCGGCATCGCCGCGGTGGTGGCCTCGAGCATGGTTGCCAAGGACCAGCGTGCGGGGGCCGTGGCCCGGGTGATGCTGGGCCTGACGCTGGCCATGCTGCTAGGCAACCCTGTAGCCACCTTCCTCGGCCAGTACTTTGGCTGGCGCTCGGCGTTCGTGCTGGTCGGCGTGATCGCCCTGTGCACCATTGTCCTGGTCTGGCTCTTCGTGCCCCAGCCGCACGATGAGGTGCGCAGCGACCCACGCAAGGAACTGCGCGCCTTTGCCCTGCCGCAAGTGTGGATGGCACTGGGCATCGCGGCCATTGGCTTTGCCGGCATGTTCTGCGTATTCAGCTACCTGGCGCCGACCATGCTGCAGGTGACCCAGGTCGCGCCGCAGTGGATTCCGTTCGGCCTGGCGGCCTTCGGTGTGGGCGGTATCGTTGGCAACATTGCAGGCGGCAAGCTGTTCGACCGGTTGCAGTTCCGTGCGGTGGGGGTGGTGTTGGTATGGTCGATCGCCGTGCTGCTGTTCTTCACCGTCGCCGCGCAGGCGCTCTGGAGCCTGCTGCTGGGCATCGGCCTGGTGGGCACCATGATCGCCCTGGCGGCACCGTTGCAGATCCGCTTGATGGACATTGCCCATGAAGCGCCAAGCCTGGCCGCAGCGTCGAACCATGCCGCCTTCAACCTGGCCAATGCACTGGGGCCTTGGCTGGGCGGTATGGCGATTACCGCCGGCATGGGCTGGACCAGCACCGGCTACATCGGCGCGGCGACCGCGCTGGTCGGGCTGGGCATCTACCTGCTCGCCCGGCGGATGCGTGGCGGGCATTGACCCGGCAGCGGTGCTGGGCAGGGGTAGGTTCAGCGTCACACGGCGTTCGATGAACCTCCCCCCATTGCTGAACTCACTACCATCAGCACCAGCCGCAGGCTGGGTTCATCCCTTCCCCTTCCAAGGAGATCACGATGCAATACGTAAAGCTGGGTAGCACCGGCCTGGATATTTCCAGGCTGTGCCTGGGTTGCATGACGTTCGGCGATCCGGATGCCGGCACCCACCCCTGGACCTTGGGCGAAGAGGCCAGCCGGCCGATCATTCGCCATGCCGTCGAGCAAGGCATCAACTTCTTCGACACTGCCAACAGCTACTCTGCCGGCACGTCGGAAGTGATCGTCGGCAAACTGCTGAAGGCCTTCATGCGCCGTGAAGAAACGGTCATCGCCACCAAGGTGTTCTACCCACCGAACATGGGGCAAGGCACCCACCGGCCCAATGAACAGGGCTTGTCCCGCAAGGCGATCATGGCCAGCATCGACGCCAGCCTCACGCGCCTGGGCACCGACTATGTGGACCTGTACCAGATTCACCGCTGGGACTACCACACGCCCATCGAGGAAACCATGGAAGCCCTGCACGACGTGGTCAAGGCTGGCAAGGCGCGCTACATCGGCGCTTCGTCGATGTATGCCTGGCAGTTCGCCAAGGCTCAGCAGGTGGCGGCCAGCAACGGCTGGAGCCGCTTCGTTTCGATGCAGAACCACCTCAACCTGCTGTACCGCGAAGAAGAACGCGAGATGATCCCGCTGTGCCTGGACCAAGGCGTGGGCTTGTTGCCCTGGAGCCCGATGGCCCGCGGCCGCCTCACGCGCCCCAACGGCCAGCAGACCGACCGCACCCGTAGCGACCTGTCCGGGCAGTCGTTCTATAAAGATACCGAGGTCGAAGATGGCCGGGTCATCGATGTCGTCGAGCAGATTGCCGGCGAACGGGGGGTGCCAATGGCCCAGGTCGCGCTGGCATGGGTGTTGGGCAAAAACGGCGTAAGCGCACCGATCGTCGGCGCCTCCAAACCCGCCCATCTGGATGATGCGCTGGCCGCGCTGTCGGTGCAGCTCAGTGCCGATGAAGTGGCACGGCTGCAGGCGCCGTATATCCCGCACGCGGTGGCAGGCTTCAAGTAGCGTGGGCCTTTGCCAGCTCGCCGGGTATGCCCGGCGTGCTGGCCAATGACGATGAAAGTATTACAATGCGCGTCCTCGCATTTGAATATTTTCTCTTATGAAATCACTGCTTTATGCCGTAACTCTACTATTTTCCTTTAGCTTGCCCGCGTGGGCCACACCCCCTGCCACCTTCACCGAGGCCAAGGTCGTGGCCAAGCAGAAGGTGTACTTGGACCAAGCCAGCAGTGCCATGGGCGACCTGTATTGCGGCTGCAAATGGACCTGGGTCGGCAAGTCCGGTGGGCGGGTCGATGCGGCGTCGTGCGGCTATCAGACGCGCAAGCAGCAAAATCGCGCCGAGCGCACCGAATGGGAACACATCGTGCCGGCCTATACCTTCGGCAACCAGCGCCAATGCTGGAAGAACGGTGGGCGCGAGCATTGTGTGGACAGCGACCCGGTGTTCCGCGCCATGGAGGCCGACCTGTTCAACCTGTACCCGGCCGTGGGTGAGGTCAATGGCGACCGCAGCAACTTCAACTACGGCATGGTCAGCGGCAACGCCGGCGAATACGGCCAGTGCACCACCAAGGTGGATTTCGCCCAGCGCGCCGCCGAGCCCCGTGACGAAGTCAAAGGCCTGGTGGCCCGCACCACGTTCTACATGTACGACCGCTATCGCCTGAACATGTCGCGCCAGCAGCAACAAGTGCTGATGGCCTGGGACAAGCAGTACCCGGTGTCAGCGTGGGAAAAGGAGCGCGACCGCCGCATCGCCGCGATCATGGGGCATGCCAACCCTTTCGTCAGCGGCCAGCGCAAGTGGACGGCTGATTACAAACCCAGCGGGGTTGGCGTGGCGCAAGCGGCGCCCGCCCAGGCACCAGGCAAGCCGGGCCAGGCCAATGCCGGGGCGCCGGGTTCGGTGCTGGGCAACCGCAACAGCCACGTCTACCACCTGGCAGTGGGCTGCCCCGGCTACACCCAGGTAGCGGCCAAGAACCAGGTCAGTTTCGCCAATGAAGGTGAGGCGCAGGCGGCAGGTTACCGCAAGGCCGGTAACTGCCGCTGACGGCGCCGCCTGTGATCAGCCGTTGACCAGGTTCGCAGGCCGCTCCCCCGCCAGCGCGCTGAGCAGGTTGTCCACTGCACAGCGCGCCATGGCCTGGCGGGTTTCCTGGGTCGCAGAGCCGATGTGCGGGGTTGCTACCACGTTGTCCAACTGCAGCAGTGGCGAGTCAACCGGCAACGGCTCCTGCACGAACACATCCAGCCCTGCGCCACGGATACGCCTGGCGCGCAACGCGTCGATCAGCGCAGCCTCGTCCACCACCCGCCCGCGGGAAATGTTCACCAGAATCGCCTCGGGCTTCATCAACCCCAGCTCACGCGCACCGATCAGCCCTTCAGTACTGGCACTGAGCGGCACCGTCAGGCAGACGAAGTCCGCTTGCTGCAATAGCGCGTCCAGGCTGCACTGGCGCGCAGCGTGGCGCGCTTCTACGTCGGGCTTGGCGCGTTGGCTGTGGTACAGCACGCGCATGCCAAAGCCTGCGGCAGCACGCCGGGCCAACGCTTCGCCAATGCGGCCCATGCCGACGATGCCCAGCGTCTTGCCATGCACATCACAGCCAAAATGCGCCGGCCCCAGGTTGGCCTGCCAATGGCCTTCACGCACCCAGTTGGCCAGCTCCACCACCCGCCTGGCGGTCGCCAGGATCAGGGCGAAACCGGTGTCCGCCGTGGTTTCGGTCAGCACGTCCGGGGTATTGGTCAGCATCACGCCACGGCGGCTGAGCTGCGCAACGTCGTAGTTGTCCACCCCGACCGAAACGCTGGACACGACCTCCAGCTGCGGCGCCAAATCGAGCAGGCTGGCGTCCAGGCGCAGGCTGGCGCCCAGCAACCCGTGCGCCCCTGGCAAGGCATCGCGCAGGCGCGCCAGGCCATCGGGCTGGGCAATGTCCACCCAGGTCACGTCCACCTGGGCGTGCAGGCGCGCCATCAGGTCATCGGAAAGGCGCTTGTACAAGACGATTCGTTTTTTCATTGCAGTCATTCCTAAGGGTTCAGCGCCAGGCGCGTGCCATTGCGTTTGGCCCGGCCGGAGGTCTGGGAGGTATTGAGGGCGGCCGTCAGCGCCACGGCAGTCAGCAGCGCACCGCACATGAACAGGTACGAGGCGCCAGGCCCACCCGTGGCGCCATTGAGGTAGCCCACCAGCCAGGAGCCGCCGAAAGAGCCCAGCGCCCCCATGCTGTTGATCAGCGCCATGGCACCCCCGGCAACATTGGCCGGCAGTATCTCGGGCACGATGGCGAAGAACGGGCCATAGGGCGCGTACATGCAGGCGCCAGCGACCACCAGCAGCGCGTACGACCACCAGAAGTGATCGGTACCCAGGGCATAAGAGCCATAGAACGCCACGGCAGCGATCAGCAGCGGCGGCCACACGAAGCGCTTGCGCTTTTGCACGCGGTCAGACGCCCAGGACACGCCCACCATGGCCACTACCGCCGCCAGGTAGGGCACCGAGGCCAACCAGCCGGCCTGCACAATGTCGACGTTGGCCGCCTGCTTGAGGATCGACGGCAACCACAGCACGAAGCCGTACACGCCAATGCTCCAGCAGAAGTACTGCAGCGCCAGGATGATCACCTGCGGCGAGCGGAATGCCTCGCGGTAGTTCTTGACCGGCTTGATGCCCTGCTGCTCGGCCGCCAGCGCCTGTTGCAAGTCTGCTTTTTCCTGGGCGCTCAGCCAACTGACCTGGGCTGGGCGGTCATCCACCAGGCGCCACCAGAAGAACGCCCAGATCACCGCCGGCAGGCCCTCGATGATGAACATCCAGCGCCAGTCGTAATGCTTGATCAGGTAACCCGACACCACCGACATCCACAGGATGGTGACCGGGTTACCGAGCATCAGGAAGGTGTTGGCGCGGGAGCGCTCGGCACGGGTGAACCAGTGGCACAGGTACACCAGCATGGCGGGCATCACTGCGGCCTCGACCACGCCCAGCAGGAAGCGGATGCCGATCAGCATGTAGACATTGCTGACCATCCCGGTAAGCGTGGCCAAACCGCCCCAGAGGATCAGGCAGACGAATATCAGCTTCTTCACGCTGCGTTTTTCAGCGTAGATGGCCCCAGGTACCTGGAAGAAGAAGTAGCCAAGGAAGAACAACGCCCCCAGCAAGGACGACAGCACGGGCGTGATATGCAGGTCTTCGGCCATACCCGAGGCGGCGGCGAAGCCGTAGTTGGCGCGGTCCAGATAAGCCAGGCTGTAGGTGAAGAACACGATCGGGATGATGTACCACCAGCGACGCGGTGCCAGTTTTTGGCTTTGCATGGTCTGTGACTCCTGAGCTTGTTGTTTTTGTGGCAACAGGTGATTCCGGTTAAAGCATTCAGGCACTTCTGCGCAGGTCGTAGGCCTCCAGTTCGTGACGCAGCGGCAGCCCTTCCATGTCGCCGCGCGATTGCACGGCGCGGCTGCCGCACCAGTTGCCTCGCGCCACCGCTTCTGCCACTGGGCGCCCCTCGAGCAGTGCGCTGAGCACGCCCACGGCGAACGCATCACCGGCGCCGACGGTGTCCACCACACGGCTGACGGCTACAGGGGCGACCTGGCCCTCGCCGTTGCCACTGCGCCAGTAGGCTCCGGCGTCGCCCAGCTTGATCACCACCAGTTCCACGCCTTGGTCGAGGTAGAACGCTGCGATATCGGCGGGGCTGTGCTGGCCCGTCAGCAGGCGGCCCTCTTCCAGGCCTGGCAAGACCCAGTCGGCTTTGCTCGCCAGGGCATTGATTTCGCGCACCATGCTGGCCTGGTCCGGCCATAGCGAGGGCCGCAGGTTGGGGTCGAACGAGATGCTGCGCCCGGCTGCACGCATGGCGTCGAGCAGCCCGTGCGACAGTGCCCGGCAGCTTTCCGACAGCGCCGGCGGGATGCCCGTGGCATGCAGGTGGCGCGCTTGCAGCAAGCCAGGTTGCAGCAGCGCAGGCGACAGCCGGCTGGCTGCCGAACCCCGGCGGAAGTATTCGACCGCGGGGTCGCTGCCATCATCGCAACGGGCCTTGAGCTGGAAGCCGGTGGCGCAGTAGCCATCCACTTCCACCGCCGAACAGTCGAGGCCTTCACGGCGCAGGCTGTCGAGCACGAAGCGCCCCAGCGAGTCATCACCTACCCGGCTCAGCCAGCGTACCTTGAAGCCCAGCCGTGCAAGGCCGATGGCCACGTTACTGTCCGCGCCGGCGATACGCTTGCCGAACTGCCCGACACTGGCCAGGTCGCCGCAGTGCTCGGCGACGAACATGGCCATGGTTTCGCCAAAGCACAGCACGTCATGCTCATGCATGGGCCACCTCCTGGTCAGCACCCAGCCGCGACAGGCTGTGCACCTGGGCCCGGGTCAGGGCCAACAGGTCGTCGCCGGCCAGGGGATACTCGACGGCGCGTACCACCCCAGGGGCGAATTCGGCCAGTTGCTCGGCCCAGGCGCGCAGGTCTGATGCTTGCGGCGGCACGGCGACCAGGCGGCCGTCGGCACGGCGCTGTACGCCCTTGCAATGCACATAGCGCACCCACCGGCCAAGGCGCCGGGCAGCGTGCAACGCCACCTCGCCCTGCCAGTGCCAATTACCGATATCGAACGTCATGCCCAGGTTCAGGCCGCATGCATCGGCCTGCTCGAAGAAGCGCTGCAGGGGCTCGATTCTGCCGCCTTGCAGGGTCTGGTCGTTTTCCACCAACAGCAACGGCCCCTGCGCTGGCAGCAGCGCCGCCAAGGCCGAAAGGTCGCAGTGTTCATCGAAATGGCCTAGGGACACTTTCAGCGCCACTGCGCCCAGGGCCCGCGCGGTGTCCAGTTTGTGCACCAGCGAAGGGTCGGGCACGCCCTGCGCCGTCCACAGCTCCAGAGGGGTCGAATACAGGCACTCCATGCCCAACCCGGCAATCACGGCACCCAGTGCCGCGGCATCGGGTGCACTGGCGAACAATTCTTCACGCAACTCCACCCGGCTGACGCCTGCGGCGGCCAAAAGGTCGAGAAACTGCTCCTGGCCACGTTGCCGGACAAAGTCGGCGCCATAGCTGGAGAGGCTGATGGAAACGGGGTTCGGGTACATTGTTTTTATCCTTTTGAAACCGGTTTCATTTTTATACGGCAGCGTCAGGCACAAGGCCTGCCGCTGCTTACTGGGGTCGGGTCGAGCCGCGGATGAACAGGTTGGCCTTGAATTCGATGCGTCGTGCGGCTGCGCCATCGCCGCGAAGCCGGCCGAGCAGGCTTTCGAAGGCTGCTACGCCGATGCGTTCGGTAGGCTGGGCCAATGCCGTGATGCCAGTGCCGACCAGGGGGTACCAGTCCAGATCGTCGAGTGCGACCAGGCCGACATCGGCAAACAGATTGCACCCGGCGTCATGCAGGGCCCGGGTCACGGCCAGGGTGGCAACACCGTTGCAGGTAAAAATGGCTTGCGGGCCATGACCCCGGTCAGCCAGGAACGCGGCCAACCGCCCTGCCAGGCCAGCGCCGGTTTCCAGCACCTGCTGGCGCATGCCGGGGCGGCGGCTGACCGAGGCCCCGAACGCCTGCACCCGCTCCAGGCGCGAGCTGGTGCCATCGAGCGGCTCGCTCACCGCCAGGATATCCCGGTAGCCGCGTGCCTGCAGGTGGTCCAGGGCCTGCTCGACGGCGTCGGCATTATCCAGGCCGACCAGGTCGGCATTCAGTTCAGGGAGTTGACGGTCGACCAGCACCATGGGCAGGTCGCGCTGGAGGTTGAGCAGTTCGCCAGGGTGGTGCCCCAGCGTGTTCACGATCAGGCCTTCGACGTTGTAGCTCTGCAGGGCGACCAGGTGGTGGCGCTCCTGGTCGTCGTCACGGTTGGTGTTGCACACTACCAGGCTGTAGCCATGCTGGCGGCAGGCGGTTTCCACGCCATGCATCACGGCTACGGAATAGGGGTTGAGAATATCGGCAACCAGCATGCCGATCAGGCGCGTCTGCCCGCGCTTGAGGCCACGGGCCATCTGGTTGGGGCGGTAGCCAAGGCGTTCGATGACCTCGGCCAGGCGCTTGGCGGTGGCGTCGGCCAGCAACTGGCGATCGCCACCGATGTAGCGCGAGACCGTGGCTTTGGAAACGCCAGCGACTCGCGCGACTTCGCTGATGGTGACCCGTTCGCGGGCATGGGCAGGCGCGTCGGTCATGGGTGTCCTTATGATTATTAGGTGGACGATGAAACCGGTTTCAATACACCAAAACTTGGTGCTTTCGTCAATATGCCGTTGGTCGGCCGAAGCGACCGGGCTGGCCAGCCGGGCAAGGCCAGGTTCGGCGACACAATGCCTTCGCCGAACCTGAGGCAACCCCCTCTCAGCGCAATGCCTTCACATCCGCGGCGGTAACCGCCCCCGCCTGGTTACCCCAGCTGGTCCTGATGAAGTTCACCACCTCGGCAACTTCCTGGTCGCTCAGGCGCCAGCCAAACGCTGGCATGGTGAAGTTCGACGGTGCGGTGTGCGTCGCCGGCACCGTGCCGCCTGCCAGCACCACATGGATCAGCGAGGTGGCGTCCGCCGTCTGCACCACCGGGTTGCCGGCCAGGGCCGGGAACACACGGGTGTAGCCCTGGCCATCGGTTCGGTGGCAAGCGGCACAGTTGTCGATGTACACCGCAGCGCCAGGCTTGCTGTCGTCACCGCGCCACAGGGCATCGGCCACCTGCTTGTCGTAGACATGCGGCTGGTCGTTCGGGTCGCTGGGCGGCAGGGTCTTCAGGTAACGGGCAATCGCCGTCAGGTCGGCATCGGTCATGTACTGCATGCTGTGCTCGACCACGTCGCTCATGCCGCCGAACACCGCACTGCGGTCACTGCGCCCGGTCTTGAGAAACTGCACCAGCTCGGCTTCGCTCCAACTGCCCAGGCCGTCCTTGTGATCGCCCCGCAGGTTCTTGGCGATCCAGCCCTCCAATGGCGCGCTGCCGGCAAGGAACTGCTTGCCCTCGGCCGGGCTCAGCGCCTTTTCCTGCATGGTCAGCGCCCGCGGAGTGTGGCAGGCACCGCAATGCCCCAGGCCTTCGACCAGGTACGCGCCACGGTCGACCACCGGGTCAGCCGCTGCCGAGGCTTGCCAGGGCGTTGCCGCAGGCGCGAACAGGCCACGCCAGATGGCCAACGGCCAACGCATGCTCAGCGGCCAGGGAATATCGGTAGCCTGGTTGGGCTGCTCCACCGGCTCGACGCCCTTCATGAAATAGGCGTACAGCGCCTGCATGTCCTGCTCGGTGATCCGCGCGTACGAAGGGTATGGCATGGCCGGGTACAGGGTGCTGCCGTCCTTGCCGATGCCTTTGCGTACAGCCTGGTCGAAGTCTTCGAAGCTGTAATGGCCAATGCCACTGGCGGACGGGGTGATATTGGTGGAGTACACCGTGCCGATAGGTGTTTGCATCGGCAGGCCACCGGCGAAGGGCTTGCCCCCCTTGGCGGTGTGGCAGGCCACACAGTCACCGGCGCGGGCCAGGTATTCACCCTGGCGCACCTGCGCATCCTCAGCGGCAACGGCCTGGCCAGCCACGCCGGCGCCCAGTAGCAGGGTTGCGATCAACATTGTCTTCATGCTCATCGCTCCTCAAGCCTGGACCAGCGGGCCGGGGTTTTTCAGGTACTGCTCACGAATGGCCCGAGCCGACCAGTAGGTCAGCGCCGCCACCAGCCCGGTGGGGTTGTAACCCAGCCCCTGGGGGAATGCAGACGCCCCCGGAACGAACACATTGTGTACATCCCAGCACTGCAGGTAACGGTTGAGCGCGCTGGTTTTCGGGTCGGTGCCCATTATCGCGCCGCCGTTGAGGTGGGTGGTCTGGTAGCTGGCGGTGTTGAAGTGGTCCTTGACCTTCTTGCCCAGCACGGCAATGGCCTTGGGGTTCATCGCCTGGGCAATCTTGCTCAGCTTGTCGACCATGAACTGGTTCATCCTGATGTCGTTTTCCTGCCAGTCGAAGGTCATGCGCAACAGTGGCTGGCCGTAGGCGTCCCGGTAGGTCGGGTCCAGGTCCAAATAATTGCCACGGTAGGACTGGTGGGCACCGTGGGCGTCCATCGACACCTGATGGGTGTAATAGTCGGCCGTGGCCTTCTTCCAGGCGCTGCCCCAGGCCGGGGTGCCAGGTGGGTTGGCAGTAC
Source organism: Pseudomonas sp. NBRC 111127 (assembly GCF_001320345.1). Classification (NCBI taxonomy): domain Bacteria; kingdom Pseudomonadati; phylum Pseudomonadota; class Gammaproteobacteria; order Pseudomonadales; family Pseudomonadaceae; genus Pseudomonas; species Pseudomonas sp. NBRC 111127. Next base: position 12,224 of record NZ_BCBD01000119.1, read on the forward strand.
CGGCGATGGGCCGGCTGCCAGCCTGGTTCACCCACATTGGCGAGCCACCGACGAAGCCGTGCGGGCCATGGTCGAAGTTGTCGGCGTTGAAGTCATCGATGGCAATGCCATTGCCACCGGCGCCGATGAAGTTGTTGGTGTAGGTGTCCTTGTCGAAGAACGCCTTGACCGTGCCCATGTTCTGGTAGGCAAAGTTGCGCCCGACCACACCCTCGTTGCTCACCGGGTCGTAGGGTTTGCCGATACCGGAAAGCAGCATCAAGCGCACGTTGTTGAACTGGAACGCCGCCAGGATCACCAGGTCGGCCGGCTGCTCCACCTCGCGCCCCTGGGCGTCGATGTAGGTCACGCCGGTCGCCTTGCGCTTGCTGTCGTCCAGGTTCACCCGCAGCACATGGGCGTTGGCCCGCAACTCGAAATTCGGCACTTGGCGCAGCGCTGGCAGAATATTCACATTCGGCGATGCCTTGGAATACATGTAGCACACGTAGCCGCTGCAGAAACCACAGAAGTTGCATGGCCCCATCTGCGCACCGTAGGGGTTGGTGTAAGGCCCTGACGTGTTGGCCGAGGGCAGGTTGTAGGGCTTGTAGCCCAGGCTGCTGGCGGCCTTTTCGAACAACCTGGCCGACACCACGTTCTTCTGCGCCGGCAGCGGGAAGGGGTTGGAACGGTCGGGTGCATAAGGGTTGCCACCCCGCCCCTCACCTACCAGCTGGCCCTTGACCGTCCAGGCTTGGCCGGACGTGCCGAACACTTTCTCGGCAAAGTCGAAATACGGTTCCAGCTCTTCGTAGCTGACGCCGAAGTCCTGGATCGTCATGCCCTCGGGGATGAACTTGCGCCCGTAGCGCTCCTCGTAATGGCTGCGCAGGCGCAACTCGACCGGGTCTACCCGGAAATGCACACCCGACCAGTGCAAGCCTGCCCCACCCACGCCCTTGCCAGGCAGGAAGGCGCCCAGTTGGCGGTTGGGCAGTGCTACGTCGTTCACGCTATGGCGAATGGTGACGGTTTCTTTCGACACGTCGACGAACAGCTTCTTGCGCACGCTGTAGGTCAGCTCGTCGATTACCTGCGGGTAGCTACCCTCCGGGTAGGTGTCCTGCATCGGCCCACGCTCCAGGGCCACCACCTGCAGGCCGGCTTCGGTCAACTCCTTGGCCATGATCGCACCCGACCAGCCAAAACCGACAATGACGGCATCCACCTTTTTCAAAACAGTCGCCATGCCTCAGGCCCTCTCGCCGCGGATCGATACAGCCGGGAACGGGTACGGCTCGTTGCGCTCCACCCAGTCCATGAAGTCGGCGCGCGCGCCCGGGAAGCCGATCTGGGTCCAGCCGACCATGCCCTTGTTGCCGCCATGAATCGGGTCACAGAAGAACCCCTCACGGGTGTTCTGCACCAGCAGGCTGAAGAATACCGTGGCCGGTACTGCCTCGAATGCCAGCTCACCCGCCTCGACTTTGCCGAGTATCCGGTCCTGGGTAGCGCTGTCTTGGGCAGCGAACACTTGCCCACTGTTGGCCTTGCACCAGCCATCCACTGCGGCGATGCCCAGGCGGTAGATCTGCTGCGGGTTCAACTGCAGTTGATAGCCCAGTTCGGGTGGGGCGTCGGCGTTGAACGGGCCTTGCATGTACCACTGAGCCCCGGTCGCGTAGGGGGTATTCATCTGCCGGTCTATGAACTCGGCGGCCCCGGCTTCGAGCGCACCGGGCCCGAGGGCATCGGCAGGGATGATGCGCGCTACGGCGGCCTGCACGAAGGCCCATTCCTCGGCACTGAAGAAGGTTGGCTGGTACGTGCCCGCCGGTGGCGCTGCCGGCACCTTCGGTTCCTGCTGCGGCGCGGCCAGCAGTTGGCTGGCACCTGCCCCGAGCCCGGTGCTGGCGACGGTCACCACGGGGATCAAGGTCAAGGTCTTGCGCAGAAAGTCCCTGCGCGGGTTGTCGGGAGCATGCTCGGGCATGGTGAATCCTCATCGGCTGCGGGCGGCCTTATAAGCGCCATCTGGTGTTGTGCGGGCGAGTCTTGTGGGGCCTTCAGAAAGACAGCCGAGTAATCTAGCGCGTTCAGAAATCTTTTGAAACCGGTTTCAGTCTTGACATTGCGACCAGGGGTATTGACCCGCGCATAGGCCTGGGCGACGAAGCCCATTACAATGGGCCTACCCCATTCGATACCCAGGCCATGATTCAGTCCGACCTCGACCTGTTCGGCCCTCAGCCACAACGCCTGGCAAGCGAAACCGTGCTGTTGCCCGGGTTTGCCCTGGGCGAAGTCGAACCACTGCTCGACGCGTTGCGCCCGGTGCTGCGTGCCGCACCGTTTCGGCACATGCACACGCCCGGCGGGCTGCGCATGGCAGTGGCGCTGAGCAATTGCGGCACATTGGGCTGGGTCAGTGATGCACAGGGTTACCGCTACAGCCGTTCGGACCCGCTTACCGGCCAGCCCTGGCCTGCCTTGCCGCCGATATTGCTCACCCTGGCCAACCGCGCTGCCGCCATGGCCGGTTTCGACGGTTTCACCCCGGACGCCTGCCTGATCAACCACTACCTGCCGGGCACACGTTTGAGCCTGCACCAGGACCGTGACGAGCACGATTTCGGCCAACCGATCGTTTCACTGTCGCTGGGCCTGCCGGCGGTGTTCCTGTTCGGCGGATTGCAGCGGGCCGACAAAACCCAGCGCATTGCCCTCAGCCACGGCGATGTGCTGGTGTGGGGCGGCGAAGACCGCCTGCGCTTTCATGGCGTACTGCCGATCAAGCCCGGCGTGCACCCGCGCATGGGCGAGCGGCGCATCAACCTCACCTTGCGCAAGGCCGGTGGCTAGGCGTTGCCGGGCCTGTGCAACACCGGCATGAAACAGGTTGAACGACTGCCCACCCCAGGGTTCAGAGAATAATTACACTGCCGCCCGCCAGGAGTCCGTCATGCCTTGCCAGACCTGCCGCCCTTGCCGTAATCAACGAGTCGAATCCCTATGAAGATGCCCGGCCGTGCGCCCAATGCCGCGCTGCAACTGGACTACGTTCGCGACACCCTGTTCGGGCCGGTTGCGCAGTCCGTGGAATGCCAGTGCCAACTTGCGCCCTTGAATCTGCAGGGCCGCGCGGCGCTGCGTGTACACATCTGCCCACCGCTCCCGCACAAGGTCGAGCGTGCCCATAGCGTGGCGTTCATGTGGGACGGTCGCAGCTACCATGGGGTCGTTCGCGACAAGGGCAAGTGTGGCGATGGTGGGTTGAACCTGCTGGTGGAACTGCAGTAGGCAATCAACGGCTGGCGACAGCGCGCGGGCCTTCCCCCGCCAGCCAAGGGCTGAGCGGGGTTCGCGCACCCGCATCAGGCGATGGATTTTAGCGGTGCAGGCGGGCGGTCACGCAGGGTATGCAATTGCTCCACCAGGTTCAGCACATCGCGGCAGCTGTTGAGGCTGCGCAATGGCACCCCGCTGAGGGTACAGCACTCATCGAGGCTCTGGCCCTGACCGAGGCGGATGGTCAGGTTGTCACCATCGGTACAGCTGATTTCACAGCGATCCGGCAGGCAAGCATGCTCGATCAACTGCCGCAGCTCGAGCATGGAAACTCCTATCAACGACATGGTACGACCCTCTCGGTGGGATGGCCTGTTGTGAGGAAGTACGCCCTCGTGGGGCTGGGTGCCAATTGATAATGCGCATGCCGCGGCGGGCGTCCATGCGCCGGGGCAATGATGATGCGGGGAATCCTCTAGCACCTTAGTGGAAGATCGCCTGCCGGGATCGGGTGTTCGGTCGCAGCAACGAACTTCACGACGAATGGTTGCGCAGGGCTTCAGTGGGGGCCGGCACCGGCCCCGCGCCCTTCTACTGCTGCAGCTGGCCAAACCGCCCGGCATGGAAGTCGTCGAACGACTCGGCAATCTCCGCCTGGCTGTTCATCACGAACGGGCCGTAACCCACAATCGGCTCGTCGATCGGCTCACCGCTGAGCAGCAACACGCTGGCACCTTCGAGCGCTTCGACCCGTACATCCGCCTGCTCGCGGTCGAACAGCACCAGGCTGGACGGCCCGGTTTCGCGCTCACCATTGACCCGCACGCGGCCGCGCAACACCACCAGCGCCGCGTTGCGCCCGGCGGCCACCGGCAACTGCAAGGCAGCGCCGTTGTTCAGGCGCAGGTCCCAGACGTCCATGGCCGTGAAAGTGCGCGCCGGCCCCTGGTGGCCTTGGTAATCCCCGGCTATCACCCGCACACTGCCGGCCCGGTTAGCCAGCGCTACCACGGGGATATCGCTGGCCAGCAGTGTCTGGTAGCCCGCCGCCGCACGTTTGTCGCGAGCGGGCAGGTTGACCCACAGCTGCACCATCTCCAGCATGCCGCCCCGCTCGGCAAAGGCTGGCGAATGGAATTCTTCATGGATGATGCCGTTGGCGGCGGTCATCCATTGCACATCGCCCGGC
>NZ_BCBD01000120.1:0-16679 GCF_001320345.1 Pseudomonas sp. NBRC 111127
CGATGCCAACGGTAATCGCCAGCTCACGGTTCAAGGCGGCCTCACGGGGGTGACCTTGCAGCGCACTGTCAGTGAGCGCCAGTTACAGGAACACCGCCTGTTGATCGACCTGGTGGATGGTTTGCACCGTGACCTGCAGATAGCCGAGGGGCGGCTGCAGCCTTGCGTGATCGCTGCGCTGCAACAACGCCAGCAACCGCAGGGAACCTTTGCCTAAAGGATTCATCTGACACAGTAGGGGCAGCCAGCCAGCGCTTTGCTCCGGCGCTGGCAAAGCTGCCACGGGAAGTCCTCAAGGGCTTTCGCTTGACCCCGGGCGTCCTTCCCCAGCGCCCGGGGTTTCTTTTTTCTGGGTTCTCTACCGGCCCTGTCGCGCCGCTGACTCAATTCGTAAGCGCGACGCGGCCTGTGTGGGAGCGGGCGTGCCCGCGAACACCGGCGTAGCCGGTGCCAGCCACCGCGGTGGATTTTCCGCGGGCATGCCCGCGCCCACAAAGTCCCCGCTAAATCAATAAGTTATGCATTTTTCTCTGGAGCTGGCTTGCCCGCGACAGGGCGGGTGCAGGCATTTAATGTGCTTCGAAGAAACGCTTGCTTTCTTCCAGGTAGTTTCTGCGCGAGACCGGATCCAGCCAGTGGGCATACAGCCTTGGCAGCACGTCCCGTCGCAACGCAAGCAGCAACTGGTCGATATGCGCCACTGCAGCGCGCCCCAGTTCGCTGTCCGAGCACCCCACGTGCAGAAACTGGTAGCGCTCCACCCCCTGCACTGGATAAAACTGATAATCGGCCAGCGCGGCGCCTTGCTGCTGGATCAGGTAACGCACCTCAGGCCAGTAGCCGAGCACCAGGCGCAGGCGCCCCAACTGCTGCATCTGCAGCAGGTTGGCGGTGGCTTCGTTACCGTAATGGCGGCTGAGCACAGTGTCTGGCAGCTGGCGCAAAATGCTGTCGATCTGCAGACCATAACTGCGTTCGGCAACGACCCCGAGTTTCAGTGCGGTTTTGCTCAGCAGGCCATGCAGGTCTACCTGCTGGCCCTGCAGATAGGGGGCAACCAGTGCCTGGCTTTCCTTGCGGCCCACCAGGCCGCCACTGAGCACGCCCAGGGAGGGCAGGGAGAACTGCACATATTCCTCACGTTGGGGTGTCCACAGCAGCGTCGGGTCGCAGGTGAAGGTGTTGCGGTCCTGCAGCATCTGGATTCCGCGGGCACGGTTGACGCGCTGGATGGTGTGGTCGTACTCGGGCATCTGCGCAATCAACAGGGGCAGCAGTTGGTCGATTACCCCTCGGCCTTGCTCCGGGCCGTCGAAAATGGTGAATGGCGGCAGGTCACGCACCAGCCAGAACAGGCGTTCCTTGGCACTGGCAGGGTGCAGCAGCAATGCGGCCATCAGCCCGCAAAGCAGGACCAGCGGGCGTAGGCGGCGGGCGGCGCGCATGCGGCCGGGCTGCGCCTGGTTCAGACCGTGCCTGCGGCGCGCAGGCTGGCGATCGCCGCCGCGTCATAGCCAAGGCTGGCCAGCAGTGCCTCGGTGTGCTCGCCAAGGGCCGGGCCCACCCATTCGCTGGAACCTGGGGTTTCCGACAGCTTGGGCACGATGCCAGGCATCTTGAATGGCTTGCCGTCGGGCAGCTTGGCCTGGAGGAACATTTCCCGAGCCAGGTACTGCGGGTCGCTGAACATGTCCTCGGCGGAGTAGATCCGGCTGGCCGGGACCTCGGCGGCGGTCAGCACCTGCATCAGCGTTTCCAGCGGCAGGCTGTTGGCCCAGCGGTCGATCACCCCGTACAGCTCATCCCGGCGAAGGTCGCGGCCATCGTTGCTGGCCAGGCTTGGGTCGTCAGCCAGGTCGGCACGCCCGATGGCCTGCATGAAGCGCTTGAAGATCGCATCGCCGTTGGCGCCGATCTGTACATGCTTGCCGTCGGCGCTGGTGTGGATGGAGGAGGGGGTAATGCCGGGCATGATGTTGCCGGTGCGTTCACGGATAAAACCGAATACATCGAATTCCGGGACCATGCTTTCCATCATGGCGAAGATGGCTTCGTACAACGCTACGTCCACCACCTGGCCCTGACCGCCGTTGACCTCCCTGTGGCGCAGCGCCATCAGCGCACCGATAACGCCCCACAAGGCGGCGATCGAGTCGCCGATCGAAATGCCGGTGCGCACCGGTGGCCGGTCGTCGAAGCCGGTGATGTAGCGCAGGCCGCCCATCGACTCGCCTACGGCACCAAAACCTGGTTGGTCCTTCATTGGCCCGGTCTGGCCAAAGCCCGACAGGCGCACCATGACCAGCCCAGGATTGAGCGCATGCAGCACATCCCAGCCCAGGCCAAGCTTTTCGAGCACGCCCGGGCGGAAGTTCTCGATCAGGATGTCGGCGTCGGCCAGCAGCCTTTGCAATACCTCGCGGCCTTCGGGGTGCTTCAGGTTGAGGGTCAGCGACTGCTTGTTGCGCGCCTGCACGAACCACCACAGGGAGGTGCCTTCGTACAGCTTGCGCCACTTGCGCAGCGGGTCGCCGCCATCGGGCGACTCGACCTTGACCACCTCGGCACCGAATTCGGCGCAGATGCGCGAGGCGAATGGCCCGGCGATCAGTGTGCCGAGTTCGACAACCTTGAGGCCGGCGAGGGGTTTGCTGGGCGTCGACATGGGGCATCCGTGGCAGTTGGGCAGAGCGGTGGTTTTATCACACGGCGGTTGCGCCGGGTACTGCTGCGGCGCATGGCGAGTGCGGATGGGTTAGACTGTGCGACTTTTCTTTTGCACGAAGCCCGTCGACCATGGCCCAGCCGTCCACCACCTACAAGTTCGAACTGAATCTCACCGACCTTGACCGTAACGTCTACCAAAGCGTCAAGCAGACCATCGCGCGCCACCCTTCGGAAACCGAAGAGCGCATGGCGGTGCGGTTGTTGGCCTACGCGCTCTGGTACAACGAGAACCTGTCGTTCGGCCGTGGCCTGTCGGATGTGGATGAGCCGGCACTGTGGGAAAAGAGCCTGGACGACCGCGTGCTGCACTGGATCGAAGTGGGCCAACCCGATGCCGAGCGCCTGACCTGGTGCTCGCGGCGCACCGAACGCACCAGCCTGCTGGCCTATGGCAGCCTGCGCGTGTGGGAAGGCAAGGTGGTCGGCGCGGTCAAGAACCTCAAGAACCTGAACATCGCCGCAGTGCCGCAGGAGGTGCTGGAAACCCTGGCCGCCGACATGCCGCGCGCCATCAAGTGGGATGTGATGATCAGCGAAGGTACGGTCTTCGTTACCGACGACCGTGGCCAGCACGAAGTGCAACTGCAGTGGCTACTGGGTGAGCGTGGCTGAAGCAACCCATGCGTATCGAACCTCGCCCCCTGCCTGCGACCCTGCCTTTTCTGGGTAACCTGCCACCCTTGCTCACCCGTTTGTATGCCGCACGCGGCGTGCAAAGCGAGGCCGAACTGGACAAAAGCCTTGCGCGGCTGCTGCCCTATCAGCAGCTCAAGGGCATCGAGGCCGGCGTCGACCTGCTGGTCGCTGCCATAGACCAGCGCCAGCGCATTCTCATTGTCGGCGACTTCGACGCCGACGGTGCCACCGCAAGTACGGTTGGGGTGCTGGGCTTGCGTTTGTTGGGGGCAGCCCATGTCGATTACCTGGTGCCCAACCGTTTTGAATACGGTTACGGCCTGACCCCGGAAATCGTCGAAGTTGCCCTGCAGCGCCAGCCGCAGTTGCTGATTACCGTGGACAACGGCATTTCCAGCGTCGACGGGGTGGCCGCTGCCAAGGCCGCTGGGCTGAAAGTGCTGGTGACCGACCATCACTTGCCGGGCGAACAACTGCCCGATGCCGACGCCATCATCAACCCCAACCAGCCGGGTTGCAGCTTCCCGAGCAAGGCGCTGGCCGGGGTCGGTGTCATCTTCTATGTGCTGATGGCCCTGCGCGCGCGGTTGCGCAGCCTGGGCCGCTACGCGACACAACCCCAGCCGAACATCGGTGAACTGCTCGACCTGGTCGCCCTGGGCAGTGTGGCCGATGTGGTGCCGCTGGATGCCAACAACCGCATCCTGGTGCACCAGGGCCTGGAGCGCATCCGTGCCGGTCGTGCCCGCCCTGGCTTGAAGGCCATTCTTGAGGTGGCCCGCCGCGATCACCGGCGCATCACCTCCACCGACCTGGGTTTCATTCTTGGCCCACGCCTGAATGCAGCCGGGCGCCTGGACGACATGAGCCTGGGCATCGAATGCCTGCTGTGCGAAGACCCGGCGCTGGCCCAGGACATGGCGCAGCAGCTGGATGACCTGAACCAGGACCGCAAGTCCATCGAGCAAGGCATGCAGCGCGAGGCGCTGGCCCAGCTCAAGGACCTGCCGGTCGAGTCGATGCCTTACGGCTTGTGCCTGTTCGATGCCGACTGGCACCAGGGCGTGATCGGTATTCTGGCGTCGCGGCTGAAGGAGCGTTACCACCGGCCGACCATTGCCTTCGCCGATGCAGGCGCTGGCATGCTGAAGGGCTCGGCGCGTTCTGTGCCAGGGTTCCATATTCGCGATGCGCTGGATGCCGTGGCGGCGCGCCACCCGCAATTGATCAGCAAGTTCGGCGGCCACGCCATGGCCGCTGGCTTGTCGTTGCCAGAGGCAAATTTCCCGGCCTTTGCCGAGGCTTTCGACGAAGAGGTACGGCGCCAGCTGCGTGAAGACGACCTGACCGGGCGCCTGCTGTCCGACGGCAGCCTGGCGGTGGAAGAATTCCACCTTGATCTGGCCAAGGCGCTACGCAATGCCGGGCCATGGGGCCAGCATTTCCCTGAGCCGCTGTTTCATGGCGTATTCCAGTTGGTGGAGCAGCGCGTGGTGGGCGAGCGGCACTTGAAGGTGGTACTGAAGAGCGAGTGTGGCTCGGTGCGGCTGGATGGCATTGCCTTCGGCATCGACCGCGACGTATGGCCGAACCCGACGGTGCGCTGGGTCGAGTTGGCGTACAAGCTGGATGTGAACGAGTTTCGGGGCAATGAAAGTGTGCAGTTGATGATTGCCCACATGGAACCGCGTTGACCCTGTAGGAGCGGCCTTGTGTCGCGATGGGCTGCAAAGCAGCCTCAGGTTGTCAGCATATATGCACAAGTTCAGGCTTTCAGCACAGCTGCAAAAATCCAGGCTTTCAGCACAGCTGCACAAATTGCCGGGGCTGCCTTGCAGCCCATCGCGACACAAGGCCGCTCCTACACGGCCCATGTGCCAATGAAGGCGGCAGCGGCCGGCCACAGGCGTCTGTAAACAACTTGCTCAAAATCCCATGGAACCTTCCCCCCAGGCATTCTGGTCTAGTCTGAAGTATGACCGGACCCAGGCCAGGGACGTGCTATTGAGTGTCCGGGCCGGATCACCATTGGAGTTCTTGGGAGGTGCCCTCATGAGCCTGCTGCTCGAGCCTTACACCCTGCGTCAACTGACGTTGCCCAACCGCATCGCCGTTTCGCCGATGTGCCAGTATTCTGCAGCCGATGGCCTGGCCAACGACTGGCACCTCGTTCACTTGGGCAGCCGCGCGGTGGGTGGCGCGGGCCTGGTGATCACCGAGGCCGTAGCGGTTACCGCCGATGGCCGCATCACAGCCGAAGACCTTGGGTTGTGGGAGGACGCACAGATCGCCCCGCTGCAACGCATCACCCGCTTCATCACCGCCCAGGGCGCCGTGCCCGGCATCCAGCTGGCGCACGCCGGGCGCAAGGCCAGTACCTACCGCCCCTGGCTGGGCAAGCACGGTAGCGTCAAACCCGAGGAGGGTGGCTGGCAGCCGGTGGGGCCCTCGAAGATTGCCTTCGACCCGCAACATACAACGCCACGCGAGCTGACCTTGGGCGACATCCAGGAGGTGGTCGGTGCCTTCGTTGCCTCGGCCGAGCGCGCGTTGCAGGCCGGCTTCAAAGTGCTCGAGGTTCACGCCGCCCATGGCTACCTGCTGCACCAGTTCCTGTCACCGCTGAGCAACCAGCGGCGTGACGAATACGGCAGTTGCTTCGAAAACCGCATCCGCCTGACCCTGCAAGTGGTGGAAGCGGTGCGCAAGGTATGGCCTGCCGAATTGCCCCTGTTCGTGCGGGTATCGGCAACCGATTGGGTGGAAGACGGCTGGAACCCGGATGAAACCGTCGAACTGGCCCGGCGCCTGCGTAACCTGGGCGTCGATTTGATCGACGTGTCCTCTGGCGGCACTTCGGTCAACGCCGAAATACCCACCGGCCCCGGCTACCAGACCCGTTTCGCCGAGCGCGTGCGCAAAGAGTCTGAAATTGCCACCGGCACCGTGGGCATGATCACCGAACCTGCGCAGGCCGAGCATATCTTGCGTACCGGCCAGGCCGACCTCATCTTCCTTGCCCGCGAACTGCTGCGCGACCCTTACTGGCCGCTGCATGCCGACGACGACCTGGGCGGTAACAAGGCTACCTGGCCGGCCCAGTACCAGCGCGCTACCAGCCGGGCCAACCCGATTCATGAGTCGGATCTGCGCGACTGATTCTGAATGAGCGGCCTTGTGTGGCGACAAGGCCGCAGTCTAACCACGAAAATACCTGGGGCACTGCGCGCCCCCGTCGCGACACAAGGCCGCTTGTGTCTTGAGAGGGGATTAGAATCTGGAGTGAGAGCGGTGAATGACAAGCTGAATGTGCCTAGAGCACGAGTAGGAGCAGAAGCTGTCATTCACCGTTCCACTTGTGGGAGCGGGCGTGCCCGCGAACACCGGCGCAGCCGGTGCCAGACACCGCGTCGCCTGCTTCGCGGGCAAGCCCGCTCCCACAATGAATCGCGCAGGCTTTTCAAATTTTGGGAAAGACAGTTGCTCCTACCTTGAACGCGGTTGAGCGGACCCAGCGTGACCGAGCATGATAATCAATGCTTGATCATCACGTGCCGCACACAGGTGTAGTCCTCTAGCCCATACATCGACATGTCCTTGCCGTACCCCGAGTGTTTCTGCCCGCCGTGGGGCATTTCACTGACCAGCATGAAATGGGTATTCACCCAGGTGCAGCCATATTGCAGGCGTGCGGCCAGGCGGTGGGCGCGGCCGGTGTCGCGGGTCCAGACCGAGGAGGCCAGGCCATAGTTGGAGTCGTTGGCCCATTCCAGCGCCTGCGCTTCGTCGCTGAAACGGGTTACCGACACCACCGGGCCGAACACTTCGTTGCGCACGATCTCATCATCCTGCAGGGCGTCGGCCAGCACCGTCGGCTGGAAAAAGTACCCATCACCCTCGATTGCCTTGCCACCGGTCACCAGGCGAATGTGCGGCTGGGCGATGGCGCGCTGTACCAGGCCGGCGACCTTGTCGCGGTGCTGGGCGCTGATCAGCGGCCCCAGCTCGGTGCCCTCGGCTTCCTGCAGGCCGGGCTTGATGCTGGCTACCGCTTCCCCCAGGCGCTCGACGAAGCGCTCATAGATACCGGCCTGCACATACAGGCGGCAAGCCGCCGTGCAGTCCTGGCCGGCGTTGTAGAAACCGAAGGTGCGAATACCCTCGATCGCGGCATCGATGTCGGCATCATCGAACACCAGGACTGGCGCCTTGCCGCCCAGCTCCATGTGCATGCGCTTCACGCTGTCGGCGGTGGCGCTGATGATATGGGCGCCGGTGGGGATCGAGCCTGTCAGCGACACCATGCGGACCTTGGGGTGCGTAACCAGTGGGTTGCCGACCGTCTGGCCACGGCCAAACAGAATGTTGAGCACCCCGACCGGCAGCAGGTCCTTGGCCAGTTCCCCCAGGCGCAAGGCGGTCAACGGGGTCAGCTCAGAGGGTTTGATCACCACCGTGTTGCCGGCCGCCAGGGCCGGGGCGATCTTCCAGGCCAGCATCATCAGCGGGTAGTTCCACGGTGCAATCGAGGCCACCACGCCCAAGGGGTCGCGACGGATCATCGACGTGTGGCCCGGCAGGTACTCACCTGCCGCCGAGCCGCCCAGGCAGCGCGCCGCACCGGCGAAAAAACGAAACACGTCGGCAATCGCCGGAATTTCGTCATTGCGCGCGGCACTCAAGGGTTTGCCGCAGTTCTGCGATTCCAGCCGAGCCAGTTCATCGCCATGCGCCTCAATGGCGTCTGCCAGGTTCAACAACGCCTGGGCGCGGTCCTTGGGGCTGGTTTGCGACCAACTGTCGAACGCATGGTCAGCGGCACGCACGGCGCTGTCCACCTGGGCTTCGCTGGCTTCGTTGATCTGCGCCAGGGCGGTGCCCAGCGCCGGGTCGAGCACGGTCCAGGTCGGGCCTTGGCCGGCGACCAGTTGGCCATTGATCAGCATCTGCGTTTGCATCGGGTACTCCTCCAGGGTCATTTGCCACTGCCCGCAACGCTGTCGCCGCCACGGGTCAGGTAATAGGCGCCAAGGATCGGCAGCATCGTCACCAACATCACCAGCATGGCTACCACATTGGTCACCGGCACGTCGCGCGGCCGGCTGAGCTGGTTGAGTAGCCAGATCGGCAGGGTGCGTTCGTGGCCGGCGGTGAAGGTCGTGACAATGATCTCATCGAACGACAGGGCAAAGGCCAGCATACCGCCGGCCAGCAGTGCCGAGCCGAGGTTGGGCAGGATGATGTAGCGAAAGGTCTGCCAGCCATCGGCACCCAGGTCCATGGAGGCCTCGATCAGGCTGTGTGAGGTGCGCCGCAGGCGGGCGATCACATTGTTGTAGACGATCACCACGCAGAATGTGGCATGGCCGACCACGATGGTGAACACCCCGGGCTCCACGCCCAAGGTCTTGAACGCCGAGAGCAGGGCGATGCCGGTGATGATGCCGGGCAGGGCGATGGGCAGGATCAGCATCAGCGATATGGCCTCTTTGCCGAAAAAGCTGCGCCGGTACAGTGCGGCCGATGCCAGTGTGCCCAGCACCAGGGCGATCAGGGTCGCCAGGCAGGCGACCTGCAACGACAGCTTGATCGCGTCCAGCACATCGGTGCGTGCGAAGGCCACGGCAAACCACTTCAGGGTAAACCCCGTGGGCGGGAAGCTGAATGCTGCGTCTTCGGTGTTGAAGGCGTACAGGAAGATGATCAGGATCGGGAAATGCAGAAACAACAGCCCGCCCCAGGCCGCCAGGCGCAACCCTACAGAGGCTTGTTCAGAGTGCATCGAAGGCCCCCAGGCGCTTGACGATCGACAGGTACAGCGCAATCAGCACGATCGGCACCAAGGTAAATGCCGCCGCCATCGGCATGTTGCCGATCGCCCCTTGCTGGGCATAGACCATGCTGCCGATGAAGTAGCCGGGTGGGCCCACCAGCTGCGGCACGATGAAGTCGCCGAGGGTAAGCGAGAAGGTGAAGATCGAACCGGCGGCGATACCGGGAATCGACAGCGGCAGTATCACCTGCATGAAGGTTTGCCCGGGGCGTGCGCCAAGGTCTGCCGAGGCCTGTAACAGCGACGGCGGCAAGCGCTCCAGCGAGGCCTGGATCGGCAGGATCATAAACGGTAGCCAGATGTACACGAACACCATGAAGCGCCCCAGGTGCGAGGTCGACAGCGTGCTGCCGCCCACGCCCGGCACCGTCAGCACGGCTTGCAGCAGGGCGTCCAGGTGCAGCTGGTGGACGAACCACTGGGCCACCCCACCCTTGGCCAGCAGCAGGGTCCAGGCGTAGGTCTTGACGATGTAGCTGGCCCACATCGGCATCATCACGGCGATATAGAAAAATGCCTTGGTCTTGCCGCGGGTGTAGCGCGCCATGTAGTAGGCGATGGGAAACGCCAGTACCGCGCTGGCCAGTGACACCGCCACCGCCATGCACAGGGTACGCAGGATGATGTCGAAGTTCGACGGGTTGAACAGCGCGGCGAAGTTGCCCAGGGTCAGGTCCGGGGTGACCGCCATGGTGAAGTCGTCGAAGGTGTAGAAACCCTGCCACAACAGGTTCAGCAACGAGCCCAGGTAGATGGCGCCGAACCAGGTCAGTGGCGGGATCAGCAGCAGGGCCAGGTACAGGTTGGGGCGCCGGTACAGCACATCGGCCAGGCCTCGGAGCGCGCTCATGGCAATGGCCCAGCGCTTTCCTGCAGCACGGTCATCGCCTCGCGCGGCCAGTGCGCCTGCACCCGCTGCCCGGGTTGCCAGGCCTGGGGCTGTGCCTGCCAGCGGTCGTTGGCCTGGGTTACCGCCAACAGTTGGCCATTGTCCAGTTGCAACTCGTACCGGGTGGCGCTGCCCTGGTACTGCACATCGCGCAGCAGGCCGCTGACCTGGACCTCGTGGCTGGTGACCACCGGGTCGACCAGGCGGATGTGCTCAGGGCGGATGGAAAACGGCGCCGGGTGGCCGTTGAGCGCCCTCGCCAATTCGCCACGCATCACGTTGGACGTGCCGACGAATTCGGCGACGAAGGTGGTGGCGGGTTTCATGTAAAGATTGCGCGGGGTGTCGACCTGTTCGATGCGGCCGCGGTTGAACACCGCGACCCGGTCCGACATCGACAGCGCCTCGGTCTGGTCATGGGTGACGAAGATGAAGGTGATGCCTAGCTGGCGTTGCAGCTTCTTCAGCTCGCCCTGCATCTGTTCGCGCAGCTTGAGGTCCAACGCGCCCAGCGGCTCGTCCAGCAGCAGCACGCGGGGCCGGTTGACCAGTGCCCGCGCCAGGGCCACACGCTGGCGCTGGCCACCCGAAAGCTGCGCCGGCTTGCGCGCGCCGTAGCCGGCCAGGGCCACCATGGCCAGGGCTTGCTCGGCACGGCTGTGGCGCTCGGCCTTGGCCACGCCTTTCACTTTCAAGCCATAGGCGATGTTGTCGAGCACGTTCATGTGCGGGAACAACGCGTAGTCCTGGAACACGGTATTGACGTCACGCTGGTAGGGCGGCACGCCGGCAGCTTCCAGGCCGTGGATACGGATCGAGCCGCTGCTTGGCTGCTCGAAGCCGGCGATCAGGCGCAGGCAGGTGGTCTTGCCGGAGCCGGACGGGCCGAGCATGGAGAAGAACTCCCCATCGCTGATGTCGATGCTGACCTGGTCTACGGCCTTGACCTCGCCGAAGCTACGGGAAACCTGGGTGAACTGGACGGCTAGGGGCATACGCGGTTCTCTGTTGTTCTTGTCTTGCCTGTATCGGCCCTGTCCCCGGCAAGCCGGCCCCACAGGGATCACACCACAGGGCCGGAACAGGCGGAGAAACCCTCAGCGCCCACCCATGATGGCAATGTAATCTTGAGTCCAGCGGCTGTAGGGCACGAACTTGCCACCCTGGGCCTGCGGGGTTTTCCAGAAGGCGATCTTGTCGAAGTTGTCGAAGCCGTTGGTCTTGCAACCCTCGGCGCCGAGCAACTCGTTGCCACTGCAGGCTGCCGGCACCGCCGGCAACGACCCGAACCAGGCGGCCACGTCACCCTGGACCTTCGGCTGCAGCGACCAGTCCATCCATTGGTAGGCGCAGTTGGGGTGCTTGGCATCGGTGTGCAGCATGGTGGTATCGGCCCAGCCGGTAGCGCCCTCCTTGGGGATGGTCGACGCCACGGGCTGGTGCTCGGCCTTCAGGCCATTGACCATGTAGCCCCAAGAACTGGAGGCGACCACGCCTTCGTTCTTCACGTCGCTCATCTGCACTGTGGCGTCGTGCCAGTAGCGATGGATCAGCGGTTGCTGCTGGCGCAGCAGTTCGAGCACCGCCTGGTATTGCGTCTCGGTCAGTTCATACGGGTCCTGGATGCCCAGTTCGGGTTTGGCCGACTTCAGGTACAGCGCCGCGTCCGCGATGTAGATCGGCCCGTCATACGCCTGTACGCGGCCTTTGTTCGGCTTGCCATCGGGCAGGTCCTGCGGCACGAACACCACGCCCCAGCTGGTCGGTGCCTGCTTGAACGCGTTGGTGTTGTACAGCAGCACGTTCGGCCCCCACTGGTACGGGGTGCCATAGACCTGTTTGTCGACCACATACCAACCACCGTTCTGCAGGCGCGGGTCGATGTTTTTCCAGTTGGGGATCAAGGCGGTGTTGATCGGTTGCACCCGTTTGCCGGCGATCAGCCGTAACGAGGCATCGCCCGAGGCGGTAACCAGGTCGTAGCCCCCCTTGGCCATCAGGCTGACCATTTCGTCCGAGGTGGCAGCGGTTTTCACGCTGACCTTGCAGCCGGTTTGCTGTTCGAAGCCGGTCACCCAGTCATACGCCTTGTCGCTTTCACCGCGCTCGATGTAGCCGGGCCAGGCGACGATGTCCAGGCGCCCTTCGCCAGGCCCCAGGGCCTTGGGCGGTTCGGCGGCCAGCAGGCCGGTACTGGCCAGCACGGCACAGGTGGTGGCGCCGAGCAATGCGGTCTTGTGCACGGGCATGGGTGTTCCCTCTTGTTGGAGATTGTGGTCGCGGCAGTGGTCGAGTCTAGTTGGCTTTTTGCCAGTCAATGCAACATCCAGAAGCAAATCCGCGCATGGTCCTTTACCGGGCAGGCCTTACTCTGGCGGATGACTTCCCATGCCTGGAGACTTGCACATGAACACCCGTGGCTTGCTGGACCAACTGCTCAAATCTGGCCAGGAGTTGCTGAACAAATCCTCTGCTTCCGGCAAACCCGGTGCTGGCGCCAGCGGGCTTGGCGGCCTGTTGTCCGGGGCCGGTGGTGGCTTGCTGGGCGGTGGCGCACTGGGCGTGCTGCTGGGCAACAAGAAGGCGCGAAAATATGGGGGCAAGGCCCTGACCTATGGTGGCCTCGCGGCACTCGGGGTGCTGGCCTACAAGGCCTACGGCAACTGGCAGGCGCGCCAGCAGGTGGCTGCCAGCGAGCCGCAGACGGTCGACCGCTTGCCGCCGGCCCAGGTCGAGCAGCACAGCCAGGCGGTGTTGCGGGCGCTGGTGGCTGCGGCCAAGTCCGACGGCCATATCGACGAACGCGAACGGGCGCTGATCGAAGGTGAGTTCACCCGCCTGGACAGCGACCGCGAGTTGCAGCATTGGCTGCACGCCGAACTGAACAAGCCGCTGGACCCGGCTGAAGTCGCCCGCGCCGCACAGACGCCCGAGATGGCTGCCGAGATGTACCTGGCCAGCATGATGATGGTCGACCAGGAAAACTTCATGGAGCGCGCCTACCTCGATGAGCTGGCCCGCCAGTTGCGCCTGGACCCAGCCTTGCGCCAGGAGTTGGAGAGCCAGGTGCGGTTAGCCGCAGGCCAGTAAGCGACGCGGTCCTTGTGGGAGCGGCCTTGTGTCGCGAAAGGGCTGCGCAGCAGCCCCAAAGATTTTAGCTTCGCCGCATGAACTGCCGGGGCCGCTGCGCGGCCCTTTCGCGACACAAGGCCGCTCCCACAAACGAAGCGACTTTTCCATGAAGGGCTCCGTCCATTAGCGGGGATGCCAGGTTACCCCACATTTCACCCGCAAAAGCGTAAGGCCTCTAGGCTATACTTCGGCGATTTTCCCCGCTCGTTGTGAATTCCTGAGGGCTGAATGTGAAGAACTGGACGTTGCGCCAACGGATCCTGGCAAGTTTCGCCGTGATCATCGCCATCATGCTGCTGATGATCGTGGCCGCCTACTCGCGGTTGGCCGCC
Organism: Pseudomonas sp. NBRC 111127; assembly: GCF_001320345.1. NCBI lineage: Bacteria > Pseudomonadati > Pseudomonadota > Gammaproteobacteria > Pseudomonadales > Pseudomonadaceae > Pseudomonas > Pseudomonas sp. NBRC 111127. The sequence goes on from NZ_BCBD01000120.1 coordinate 13,550, forward strand.
ATCGAAACCGCCGAAGCCGCCGTAGGTACAGACAGCATTCCCGGGGTCTACTACAGCTCGATGATCCGCAGCGCCTGGGTCGACAGCTACGTCACCAGCCAACAGTTGGTCGGGCTGTCCAACCACCGGGAAATCACCCCGGGCGACATGGAACGGTTCAAGAGTTTCGAAGACCGGCTGAAGCAATTCATGGCCAGTTACCAGAGCACCATCCAGGGCCATGACGACCAGGCCCGCTTCGACAGCTTCGTGCAGCTTGAAGAAAACTACATGAAGATTGTCGGCCAGGTGCTGGATGCCTACCGTCAGCGCAACTACGCCGAAGCCCAGCGCCTGATCAACGACGTACTCACGCCCGCCTGGGTCGACGGTCGCAAGCACCTGAACGATGTCATCGAGAACAACCGCGCCTCCGCTGATGCCGCCACCCGCGATATCGTCAGTGCCGTGACCACCGCCAAGGGCAGCATGATCGTCTCGCTGTTGCTGGCCATTGTCGCGGCCGGGGTGTGCGGCCTGTTGCTGATGCGCGCCATCACCGCGCCCATGCAGCGTATCGTCCAAGCCCTCGACAAGCTGCGTTCGGGTGACCTGAGCGTGCGCCTGAGCCTGGAACGCAAGGATGAGTTCGGCGCCATCGAGAGCGGCTTCAACGAAATGGCCGAAGCGCTGGCGAACCTGGTGGCCCAGGCCCAGCGCTCGTCGGTGCAGGTCACCACGTCGGTTACCGAGATCGCCGCCACGTCCAAGCAGCAGCAGGCCACTGCCACCGAAACCGCAGCCACCACCACGGAAATCGGCGCCACCTCGCGGGAAATTGCTGCCACTTCGCGTGACCTGGTGCGCACCATGACTGAAGTCACTTCGGCCGCCGACCAGGCCTCCAGCCTTGCCGGCTCCGGCCAGCAGGGCCTGGCCCGCATGGAAGAGACCATGCACCAGGTGATGGGCGCCGCCGACCTGGTCAACGCCAAGCTGGGCATCCTCAACGAGAAGGCCAGCAACATTACCCAGATGGTCGTGACGATCGTCAAGGTGGCCGACCAGACCAACCTGTTGTCGCTCAACGCCGCCATCGAGGCGGAAAAGGCTGGTGAGTATGGCCGTGGCTTTGCCGTGGTGGCCACCGAGGTGCGGCGCCTGGCCGACCAGACCGCCGTGGCCACTTACGATATCGAGCAGATGGTGCGTGAGATCCAGTCGGCGGTGTCGGCCGGGGTCATGGGCATGGACAAGTTTTCCGAAGAAGTGCGCCGGGGCATGTTCGAAGTGCAGCAGGTCGGCGAGCAACTGAGCCAGATCATTCACCAGGTACAGGCCTTGGCACCGCGCGTGCTGATGGTCAACGAAGGCATGCAGGCCCAGGCCACCGGTGCCGAGCAGATCAACCAGGCGTTGGCCCAGCTCAGTGATGCCAGCACCCAGACCGTCGAGTCGCTGCGCCAGGCCAGCTTTGCCATCGATGAGCTTAGCCAGGTGGCCGCAGGCTTGCGTGGCGGCGTGTCGCGTTTCAAAGTCTGACCGCGATGACCGACACGCAAGCGCCGGCCGCACAGCCGGGCAACGCCAAGGGGGCGCTGTACCTGCAGTTCCGTATCAGGGAACAACGCTTTGCCCTGAGCGTGCACGAGGTGATCGAAGTGCTGCCACTTCGGCCACTCAAGCCGATTGCCCGGGCGCCAGCCTGGGTGGCGGGTATTCTGGCCCACCGTGGCCTGCTCATACCCGTCATCGACCTGGCCGCGCTCAGCTTCGGCCAGCCGGCGGCGCAGCGCACCAGCACCCGGCTGGTACTGGTGCACTACCGGGCTGGGCTGCAGTTGGGGCTGGTGCTGGAGCAGGCAACCGAGACCCTGCGCTGCCAGCCCGATGAGTTCCAGCCCTACGGTGTAGACACGGGCGAAGCCCCTTACCTGGGGCCGGTGCGTCAGGATGCCCTTGGCATGCTGCAGCGCATCGAAGTCAATGACCTGCTGCCCGACGCCGTGCACGCATTGCTGTACACGCAGGGCCCGACCGGGGGGCCGACATGACCGAACAGCGTTTTTTCCGTTTCTTGCGTGAGCGTATTGGCCTGGATGTGGAGTCTGTCGGCACGCCGATGGTCGAGCGTGCACTGCGCCAGCGCAGCGTAGCGGTGGGCGCTGCCGATCTGGACGACTACTGGCTGCGCCTGCAGCAGTCCGGTGAAGAGCAACAGGCACTGATCGAAGCGGTGATCGTGCCAGAGACTTGGTTCTTCCGGTACCCCGAGTCCTTCACCGCTCTGGCGGCCCTGGCGCACAAGCGCCGTGCCGAACTGGACGGCGCGCGGCCGCTGCGGTTGCTCAGCCTGCCGTGCTCGACGGGCGAGGAGCCCTATTCGCTGGCCATGGCCTTGTTTGATGCCGGTATGGCGCCGGGGGCGTTTCTGGTCGATGGCATGGACATCAGCCCCAGCTCGGTGGCCAAGGCCGGGCAGGCCGTGTATGGCCGCAATGCCTTTCGCGGCAGCGAGCTGGGTTTTCGCGAGCGTTACTTCGATGTGGTCGACGAAGGCCACCGCCTGCACGAGCGGGTACGCCAGCAAGTCAGCCTGCAGGTAGGCAATGTGCTCGACCCGCTGCTGGCCAGCCGCGATGGCCTGTATGACTTCGTGTTCTGTCGCAACCTGCTGATCTACTTTGACGTGCCGACCCAGCAACGCGTCTTCGAAGTGCTCAAGCGCCTGCTGCACCCACAGGGGGTGCTGTTCATCGGTCCGGCAGAGGGCAGCCTGTTGGCGCGCCTGGGCATGCGCCCGCTGGGGATCGCCCAGTCGTTTGCCTACGTACGAGACCCAGGCAGCAGCACGCCTGCGCCGGCGGCAGCGGCAGCACCTGCCAGGCGCAGTTGGCCGGGGCCCGGGCCTGCCGGGTATTCGCTGCCGGCCTTGCCGGTGCCGCGGCCGCAGCGTGCGCTGCCGGTGGTGGCCCGGCCAGCGCCGGCCCGCGAGGCTGCGGGTGAGGGCCCCAGCGAACTGCTGGCCGGCATCGCCCGGCTGGCCAATGCCGGCGCCAGCGCACAGGCTCGCCACGAATGCCAGCGCTACCTGGGCCAGTACCCGCCGTCGGCGCAGGTGTATTACTGGCTGGGGCTGCTCAGCGATACC
>NZ_BCBD01000121.1:0-16446 GCF_001320345.1 Pseudomonas sp. NBRC 111127
CAGGTTCATGTTCGGCGAGGCCATGTCGATCTTGGCCCGCAGCACGCGCTCGCCGTCCTGGAATTCACCGGCTTTCATACGGGCGAACAGGTCGAGGTTTTCTTCCACGCTGCGGTCGCGGAACGGGCTGTTCTTGCCTGGCTCCTTGAGGTTGCCGCGGTATTCCTTGGCCTGCTCGGGGGTGAGGTCGCAGACATAGGCCTTGCCGCGCTTGATCAGCTCGACCGCCCAGTCGTGCAACTGGTCGAAGTAGTCGGAGGCATAGCGCACATCACCGGCCCAGTCGAAACCCAGCCATTTCACGTCGCGCTGGATGGCGTCGATGTACTCCTGGTCTTCCTTGGCCGGGTTGGTGTCGTCGAAACGCAAGTGACAGGCGCCACCGAATTCCTTGGCCAGGCCAAAGTTGACGCAGATCGACTTGGCGTGACCGATGTGCAGGTAGCCATTGGGCTCCGGCGGGAAGCGGGTGACGATGCTGCTGTGCTTGCCCGAATCCAGGTCGGCCTGGATGATCGGCCGCAGGAAGTTCGCAGGGACAGCGGGGGCGCCTTTGGCAGCGGCGTTGGGCGCGTTGTCGGCAGTGGGCTTGCTCATAGGATCCTTGAATGCACGTGTCCGGCCTGGGTAGGCCGATTGAATCAAAGGGCCTATCATAGCCGAAGCAGTCAAGCTGCCGACAGTCGGGCCCGGATAAACTGGCGTGATTTATCACGGCTTTTTGCCGTGGCGTGGCAAAATGGCCGGTGCGCGCCATGTGTCGCGAGCGCCCGAGCCTGCGTCAGGTGTAAGCACGCGCCCTGCGCGCCCTCATTCCCGTATGCCTTGAAAGAGCGAATTTCAGTATGTCCAAAGTCAAACTGAGCACCAACCACGGCGATATCGTCCTGCAACTGAACGCCGAGAAAGCTCCGCAAACTGTTGAGAACTTCGTTCAATACGTCAAAGACGGCCATTTCGACAACACCGTGTTCCACCGTGTGATCAAAGGTTTCATGATCCAGGGCGGCGGCTTCGAGCCTGGCATGAGCCAGAAGAAAACCCGCGCCAGCATCCAGAACGAAGCTGACAACGGCCTGAAGAACACCAAGTACAGCATCGCCATGGCCCGTACCATGGAACCGCACTCTGCCTCGGCCCAGTTCTTCATCAACGCTGCCGACAACGATTTCCTCAACCACAGCGGCAAGAATGTGCAGGGCTGGGGCTACGCGGTGTTCGGTGAAGTGATCGAAGGCCGTGAAGTGGTCGATGCCATCGAGAAAGTCGCCACCGGTTCCAAAGCCGGCCACCAGGACGTGCCGAAAGACGACGTGATCATCGAGAAAGCCGAGATCATTGAGTGATTCTGCTGATCTCTGATCTGCACCTGCAAGAAGAACGCCCGGACATTACCCGGGCGTTTCTTGATCTGCTCGATGGCCGCGCGCGCCACGCCCAGGCGCTGTACATTCTTGGCGATTTCTTCGAGGCCTGGATAGGCGACGATGCCATGACGCCGTTCCAGCAGTCGATCTGCCGTGCCCTGCGGCAGCTGGGCGACAGCGGCACGGCCATCTACCTGATGCATGGCAACCGTGACTTCCTGCTTGGCCAGCGCTTCTGCGAGGCGGCCGGCTGCACGTTGCTCGACGACCCCTGCGTGATCGAGCTGGGCGGTGAGCAGGTATTGCTGATGCACGGCGACACCTTGTGCACCCGCGACGTGGGCTACATGAAAATGCGCCGCCTGCTGCGCAACCCGCTGAGCCTGTGGGTTCTGCGCCACCTGCCGCTGTCGGCTCGCTACAAACTGGCACGCAAGCTGCGCAGCGAAAGCCGCAACCAGGGGCGGATGAAATCCACTGAAATCGTCGACGTCACGCCAGAAGAAGTGCCCAAGGTAATGGCGGCGCATGGCGTGCGTACCCTGGTGCATGGCCATACCCATCGGCCAGCGATTCACAAGCTGGTCGTGGACGGCCAACCGGCCCGGCGCATCGTGCTGGGCGACTGGGACCGCCGGGGCTGGGCCTTGCAGGTTGACGAGCAAGGGTTTCAGCTGGCGCCGTTCGACTTTTCCTGAAGGCAACGTCGCCGGCAAGCCGGCCCCCAATTCCCACCAGGCCTTCAATACGGTGGGGAACTTATGGGCGCTGGCTCGCCGGCGATCGGGCCAAACGCCCTTAGTGCTGTGCCACTGCGCCCTTGTCGGCTTCACTGATCACCACTTCGCGGTACTGCGGGTCAGCCTTGATCTGCGCCTCGGTAAAGGGAATTACCGCCAGCTGCTTGGCCGCAAAGGCCTTGGTCTGGTCACTGGCGTGTGCCGATGCCGCCTCGCTGGACTGCGAGAACGCCAGGAACCCGCGGGCCTCTGGCCCCTTGTCGGTGAAACTGACCAGTTGCAGATAACTGGTACCACTTACCACCAGGCGCTTGCCCTGCCCGTGCGGCACACTGTACATCGCGTTGTACACCCCCAAGGCCTGCGGGCCGCCCGGCACCGGCGTGCCATCGAGTGCCTGCTGCACCTGCCCCCACTTCACCTGTGGCGCCATACCGCTCTCGGCCACCTGCTGCAGTGAGGCCAGTGCTGCCTCGTGCACCCGCTTGCGCACGGCCGCCTGCTCCACGGCCAGCCCGCGCGGGGTGTGTTGCGGGTCGGCCGGGTCGAACGCAACCCGCCAGCTGTCCGGGTGCTCAGCCAAGGCGGTGAGCAGGTTGTGGAAATGCACCAGGCCCACGCCGCTTTCGAGGTCGGCCTTGCCATCCCAGTTCGCCAGGCTGGTGCACAGGGCCTGCACGTCTGCACTGGCGCCCTGGCACCATTGCAGCAAGTCGGGCAGCACCAAGCTGGCCAGGTAGACTTCGTCGTCGGTGACCATGCGCTGCAGGTCATCGACGCCCAACCGCGCTTTGCCCTGCAAGCGCTGCAGGGCAAAGCGGCCGCGCATGCCCAGCGGCTGGTCACTGCGGCTGACCAGCGGCGAAAACCCGGTCAGGGGCTGCGCCGGGTTGGCCAGCCAGGCCGGGTCGTTGGAATTTTGCACGTAATCCTCGCGCTCAAGGCTTGGCAGCAGCCTTGCCGGGAAAATACCCGGTTGTGCCGCCTGCGCATCGACCTTCCACTGGCAGGCGCTGCGTGAGCCGTCCAGCACCACCAGGCTGCCCGGCGCTTGCGGGTTGCTGCAACTGTCGAGCATCTGCTGGTCCACATAAGGCACCACTGACTGGTTCAGGTACAAGGCCCTGCCCGCCTGGTCCACCGCAATGGTGTTGACCCACGGGATACCCTGCAATTGCTCGACCGAGCCGCGCAGGGCCGCCAGGCTTTCAGCGCGGTTGATCTGGTTCCACTGCTGCAGCACGCGGGTATTGTCCAGGTTGGCGTCACGCAGGCTGTAGGCCGCATGCGTGTCCCAGTCCAGGCGGCCAGGCCATTGCACCACCGGACCGAACTGCGAGCTGTAGACCTCACGCTGTACCTGGCTCAGTCGCCCATCCTCACCTTTGACTGCCACGCTGACGGTTTGCCGGGCCAGCGGCAATGATTTGCCGTCGAGCAGGTAACGGGTCGGGTCCTTGGGATCGAGCTGCAGGCGATACAGGGTGAAGTGCGTGGAGGTATCGACGGTATGGGTCCACGCCAGGTGCTGGTTGAAACCGATATTGATCAGCGGCAGGCCTGGCAGCGCCGCGCCCATGACATTCAGCTGGCCGGGGATGGTCAAGTGCATCTGGTAGAAGCGCATGCCACCCATCCACGGGAAATGCGGGTTGGCCAGCAACAGGCCATGGCCATTGGCCGAGCGCTGGGCACCCACCGCCACGGCATTGCTGCCACGCTCCGTGGCAAACCGCGCCTGCCGGGCCAGGGCGGTGGCATAGCCAGCGGCCGCGAGCTGGCTGCCGGCCCCTGGCGGTTGCGCCCCCGCCAGTGCCTCCACGAACTGCCCAACCCCGCCTTCGGTCAGCAAGCGGCGGGTCAGCTTGACCAGGTCCTGGCTGCTGATCGGCCGCACCCACTCACCCGTTCCGCACTCGGCAGGCAAGCCCTGGCGGCGGCGCTCGGCCAGCGCGCGGTTGTAGCCACTGGCATAACCGGCCAGCAGTGCCTGTACCGGCGCCGGCTGCGCATGGAGGAACGCGCCGACAGCGGCCGGGCTGTTGAGCCAGGTGAAGAACAGGTCGCTGCTGAGGTTGTCGCGTTGCTCCAAGGTCTTGCCCGTGGCGCCGAAGTACCGGGAGCGCTCGCCATTGACGGTCAACACTTCGTTGGCCAGCAGGCACAGGTTGTCCTGGGCGTAGGCATAGCCGACACCGTAGCCCAGGCCGCGCTCGTCCTTGGCCACGATGTGCGGCACGCCGAAGCTGGTGCGGCGGATCTGGACGCTGGCGTCGGCTGCAGCAGGTTGCGCCGGCGCAGTGGCACTCCAGGCCACCAGGGCGGCCGCCAGGCTGGCGCAGGTCATGGGACGGGACAGTGAAAACACGGGCATTCCTCGGGTTCGCGGGTTATCCCGTTCAGACGAATGGCCAGATGAAAATTTTACGTTTTACAGGGCGATGGAACGTCTTGATGAAAAACAGCCATTTTTTTAACGCGTGCGTTGCAGTTTTTGCGATCTCATTCGTCCTAGTAAGTGAGGCAACCACATTTCGGGTTCGTCCACGAAAAGGAGCATTCACATGTACAACCCGCAACCCTCATTACTGGCTGGGCGCGCCCCAGGCAAGGCGCCCAAGGGACAGGACGCATTTGCTGACGAGCGCACCGGCAACGAGCAGATCCGCGAATTGCTGCGCACCTTCGGCCTGCGCACAAGCCTGATCCGCCTGAAGGTGATCGACGCCCTGCACGCCGCCGACCGCAATGGCCGCAGCATTGGCGTGCGTGGCGTGCACGCGCAACTGGAGCAACTGGATATTCCGCTGTCGTTCCTCAGCGTGCGCGAAGTGCTCAAGCGCCTGTGCAGCGAGGGGGTGATCCAGCTGGGCAGCGACAAGTGCTACAGCCTTGCCCCCCAGGCGCGCGCCATACTGGAACAAGCGCCCGCGCGCTGAGCGCCTGGCCGGCCAGGCTTGGCCGGCCCGCGCAGGTCAAGGCTTGACCTTGCGCCGCAGGATGCCATTGATCACCACCACCACCACGGCAATCGCGATGGCCAGCATCTGGAACGTCTGTTCACTGATAGTGCCCTGCTTCTGCAGGTGGGACAGGCCCAGCATCAGGCCCAGTACGACCAGTATGATCAGAAGTGAATATTTGAGGCGCTGCACGTGTGTCATCGAAGGTTCCTTGCAACATCAGGGGCAAATGGCTCGCAATGAGCCGCGGCAATGATACAACGGGCACCGGCCCCGGCGCTGCATTTCCTGCTGGGTCAGGCGGTGACAGCCTGAAAGCATGAAACCTCCAAGCACCCATGCCGGAGGCACCGTGTACAAACCCTTGCTCCTCACTTCGCTGTTTTTCTCCCCCGTCTACGTTCACGCCCTGGATACCCAGCAGGTACCCGCCGAGCACCTGCTGGAGCTGGGCCGCGAGCTCGCGACCCACGCCGGCACCAGCCAGTGGCAGCAACTGTGGCAACGGGTACGCCAGGCCGGCTACCTGGGCGGGGACAACAGGCCGCTGAACTTCACCGTGCCCACCACCCGCCTCCCCCACCTGGCCCGGGAAACCCTGGCCCAGGCCGACCAGGTGCAAGCCGTACGCCAGACCCAGGCCCTGTACCGGCGCAGCTTTGACGGGCAGGTGATCGGCCAGCGCGATGGGCAGCCCCTGTACACCCTGTGCCTGCTGGTGGATTGGCGAACGTTGCCTGCAAGCATGCGAACGGCGCCCCAAGCCTACCTGCACAGCGCCAGCTTGCTGAGCAGTTTCCCCTGCGACTAAGGGTTCAGCACCCTTTCGTTGAGAACGGCAGTGAGCGAGCGAGAAATCACCCTATGCAGCCTATCAGCAACGCCATTTCCTACATGCGCGGATATTGCTGCCTGCAAAACCTGTTCACCGAAGCTACAGCCGCCAACCCATATGCCGCCTAGCGACACGCCTTGGCTGTCGCACAGAATTTGCTCACACCCTCCGACATAACGCCACGGGTGATCGGGTCGCATATCCCCTTATCCCGAAGGAGCGCCACATGCAAACGCCAGACTTGAGCCAGATCGATATCAGCCAATTGCCCCACTCGTTGCAGGCACTGATCACCTGCATCGGCATCGACAACGCCTACCAGCTGACCTGCGCGTTCGGCGGCAGGCCCAAATACATCCCCAAGCACCGCGAGCGCACCAAGCTCGCCGACGTACTCCCGCCCGAAGCGCTCGATGCGCTGATCAAGCGCTTTGCCGGGGTAGCCCTGGAGATCCCCAAGGCGGACCACTTCCTGCGCCAACTGCGTAACCAGCAAATCCAGAAAGAAAGCGCCAATGGCCTGTCCCGCAGCCTGCTGGCCAACAAGTACGGCCTGAGCCTGCGCCAAATCGGCAACATCCGCCGCCAGGAGGCGTGCGCCCGCTGAACCCCCTGCCGCCCAGAGCACCCTCGGCGGCCCCAACCCACTAGAAAGAGCATCCCACTATGTCGATAGACAACAGCCTCATTGGCTCGGTCATCAATGCCCTGCCCATGGATCGCATGATCGCCGGCCCCCTGCAAGCCATGGTCCAGGCGCAGGTTACCGCGAGTAAATCGTACGCCGACTTCCTGATGCAGGTCTGCATCCAGAACGGCAAGGCCGTGGCCATCCAGTTCGACTATGACGAAACCATCGTCGACGAACAGGGCGAATACAAAGGTGTGGTCAGCAAGACCATGAAGGTGCCGCTGCTGGCGGCCATCACCCACCCGAACATTACCATCGAGGAGGGTAATGTCGAGTTCGAGCTGGTCATCAACCAGATGTCGGAGGACGTGACCAGCAAGGACATGAACGCCACCGCAAGCGGCTCGCTCGGCTGGGGGCCGTTCAAGCTCAACGTCAGGGGCAGCGTCAGCCACAAATCCACGCAAACCCGCAAGACCGATACCCGCGCCCGCTATGCATTCAATACCACACTCAAACGCCAGGAGCCGCCGGAAGCGGTCATGCGCTTGATCGAGTTCCTCACCGACGCTGCGACCAAACCTACGGTGGTCAAAAACGCCGCCCTGGAAAGCCCAGACCAGATCTCGCAGCGCGATACCCTCAAGAACCCGGCAGCCGACACACCGGGGCTCAAGGTGGAAAACGACAAAGCACCCGGCGCTGCAAACAAACCCACGGACAAAGCTGACAAAAAAGGTTGAACCAAACCTTGATGTTTTTCGCTCACTTCCGCCTGGCCCCTTGATCAGCAACAAGGGGCCATTCTGGCCTGAGGAACCCACGCAATGGACAAGGCCCCCGCGCCCATGACTTCAATCGACCTGCGCGAGATCACTCGCGGCCTGCAAGAAGCCGCCAGTGCCACCAACAGCCTGATCGCGCAGCAGTACATCAACCTGTTCGACCAGTTCTTCGAGTGTGACAGCGAAGCGTTGGGCGCCCCCATGAAAGCCAAGATGGTGGAAGTGGCCATGGACGGCCAGCACATCATGCGTGTACCGCTGTTCGCCCTGGTGTCGCCCAAAGGCCTGGCGCTGGAGCGCATGCAGGTTGACCTGTCGGTGCGTGTCAAAGGCACCGAAGCACAGCCAGCATTACTGCCTACCAGCGAGAACAAGGCCGCCAGCTTCAAGGTCACCATCGGTGGCCAGGGTCGCCAAGGCGACAGCCGAGACCCTGACGAAGTGCAGATCCGCATGCAGTTCCAGGCCAGTGAGCCGCCTGAAGCGCTGAACCGGCTGATCGAGGAGTACACCAGCCTGATCACCCCGGTACGCGCCCCTACCCCGCCACCCTCACCCGACAGCAATGAGTTCATCGACGCGGCCACCGTCCGTTGACGGCGCCGCCGCGTTCAGCCTAGAAGTCGCGCTTGTAGAAGATATCCAGGGAGCTGGCCAAACCGCTGGCCGCCTCCAGGTAGACCTTCTTGCTCAACTTGTAACGCAAAGCGATGGTGTTCGCTGGCTCGAACACCCCTACCCCGTAACGAAGGCTCAGCTTCTCGGTGAGGTTGCCACTGGCGACCACGCTGGTGGTATTGCCCGAGCCTTCGGTATCCAGCTGGAAGTCGTCGATGCCCAGGCTGGAGGCCAGGCTACCGGTGATACCGGCGCTGCCGGCCAGGCCGAGGCCCAGTGCCGCTTCGGCGAGCATGTTGTTGTCCTCGCCGGAGGTGCCCAATGGCCGCCCCAGCACCAGATAGGACAAGGCCTGCTCCTGGCTCATGGCCGGCTCCGAAAACACCTGGCTGGTCGGCTGTTCGGCACTGCCACTCAAGCGAATACCGGCAATCACATCGTCTACCTTGCGGATGGCTTCGATGTCCAGGTAAGGCTGGTCGATCGGCCCGGCGAACAGCAGGCGCGCGCGGCGGATGGTCAGGCGCTGGCCATAGGCGCGGTAGCGACCGTCTGCCAGGCTCAGCTCACCGCGGGTGTCGAGGTTGTCACCGATGTGCACATGGCCAAGCAGGTTGGCGGTAAGGCCAAAGCCGGTGAACGACAGCTTGTCCTGGCCCACTTCGACGTCAACGTCCATGGCCATCGCCATGGGTGGGTTGCCCTCCTCGGTCTGGCGGCCAACGATGACGGTATCGTCCGAGACCTTGACAGTAGAGGGCGGTAATTCGCGCACGGTGATCTTGCCTTTGGGCACCAGCACTTTGCCGGTGACCGCCAGTTTGTCGTCGATCAAACGCAAGGTCAGGTCCGGGGCGACCTCCAGCGTGGCATAGGGCTCCACCGTGATCGGCAGTTGCTGGCCTTGCAAGCGCACGTCCATGCCCAGCGCCTGGCCCCAGGTGAGGTTGCCGCTCAACTGCCCGCGCCCTGCTTCGCCACTGCGCCAATTGCCTTCCAGGCGCACCTGCTCACCGGCGATCTGCGCCTGCACAGACAGTGCCTGCAGGCTGGCTGGCAGCTCCGCGCCGCTGACTTCGCCGCCACTGAGCGCCAGGTTGCCGTTGACCTGCGGTGCCAGCAAGGTACCCGAGAGCTGGCCGCTGCCATTGAGCTGGCCGGTCAACCGCTCGACCATCGGCACGAAGGGCCGGGCCACCGAGAGGTCCAGGCCAGCCAGGCGGAAATCACCCGACAGCGGCTTGTTCTTGCCCAGCGGGTCTAGCCGGGTGTTGAGGTTCAGCTCACCCAGCCGCTCGCCACGGAATACCAGGCGCGTGTCGATACGCCGCGGTGCCAGGGTACTGTCCAGGCGCAGGGCCTGATACGGGAAGTCGATCCAGCGGCCTTTGTCGCGCACGCGCAAGGTGCCGCCACTGGCATCGACCACCACGCTACCCTTGGGGCCACTGGCCGGTATATCCAGGCTGATGTCGGCGTTGAGCAGCCCCTGCCAGGCGAAGTCCTTGGGCAGCCACTGCGCCAGGCTGCCCAGCGGGAACTGCTTGAGGTGGTAGCGCAAGCGCGGCTCCGGCGCCAGGCGTTGGTCATCGCCACACAGGCTGGCCTGGCCAGAGCGCCAGCAGTGGGCACCGAAATCGAGCTGGCCGTTGGCCAGCCGCTGCAACCGCGCCGGGGCCTGCAACTGCCAGTCCTGGCCACCGGCCTGGACTCGCCCGCTGGCCAGTCGCCCGCGCCAGTCGCCCTTGCTCAACTGGCCATCCAGCCCCAGGTCAAGCTTGAGCTGCGGGCCGTTCAGGGCCAGGTTCAGGGCCTGCTGGCGAATGTCACCCTTGCCGCTGGCCTGCAACGTGCCCAGTGCCGTGTCACCCAGGTGAATGCCGGTGGCCTTGAGCTCGACCACCCCACGCTGGGCGCTGTCGAGCTTGGCATCCAGGTTCAGTTGTTGCAGGCGGTTCTCAGCCTGTGCCAGGCGCTGGCCCTGCAACGTCAGGGTGCCTTGCGGCGCCTGCAGCGTGCCGGCGACATCCACGCGCCCCTTGACCTGACCTTGCAGCCGGGGCCACAGCTGGCCCAGGCGGGGCAAGTCGAGGTCGATGCGCCCGGCCAGGCGCTGCTGCAGGCTGCCACTGCCATTGATCCGGTTGTCCCCCAGCTGGATCGCCAGCGCACCCAGTGTCCAGCGCTGCCCGGCCCCTTGTGCCTCGGCCTTCAACACAGCCGGCTGGCCGCGCAAGCGCCCCTTGAGGTCAAGCTGGGCATCCAGGCTCAGCACGTCATCCTTCAGCTCGCCTTTGGTACGCAATGGCCCCGCCAGGGTGCCAGGCAGCTCGGCCAGCCAGTAGGCCGGGTCGAGTGCAGACAGTTGCAAGTCGACATCCCACGCCAGGGTATCGGCAAAGCGCACTGCAACACTGCCGGCAGCCTTGCCCTGGCCGGCGGTGAGCGCCAGTTGTGGCAGCTTGACCTGATCCAGGTCGCCTTCGAAAGGGCTGGCCAGGGTGAACGCGCCCGCCGGGCCGTCAAGATCACCGGCAAAGGTCCCCTGATACTTGCCTTCACGGTAATGCACACGGGTATCGAAGCGTTTGAGGGTAACCTGTGGCGGCGTTTCCAGCGGATACAGGCGCAGCCAGGGAAAATCCTGCCAGTCCAGCTGAGCATCGGCGGTCAGGCCTTGCTGCCAGTCTGCCGTGGCTTGCAGCTTGACGCGCTGGGTGTCGCTGGCGGTAAGGTCGAGGGCATCGAGCCTGGCCCCCTTGCTGTCGACCAGGCCGGACAACGCCAGGGCGATCGGCGATTGTTCTGCGGGCAGGTTGGCGGTACCCGACAGCTGGTAGCCTTTGAGCAGGTCGCCCTTGGCTGCCAGGTCGAGCTGGTTCAACTGCAAGGTGTCAGGCAAGGAAGCGGTCGGCTTGAACGCTTCGGAACGGATCTGCAGCGTCGCAGGCAGGTGCTCGGCCAGGGCCTGCAGCGTGCCGCTCAACGTGGCGTCCAGGTAGCCGCTGCTGGCTCCCGTGAGGTTCAAGGTCTTTTGCAGTTCACCCTCGGCGTTCAGCGCCAGCTGCCAGGGTTTGCCCCCTACAGCCGGCAGCTGCAGTTGCGCCTGCAGCGTTGTCGGCCAGTCGCCTTCGGGCTGGATATGGCCTTGCAGGTTCAACAGCAGGTCGTCGCGCTGCAGGTGCAGGCTGTCGATCTGCATCCCGCCGCGGGTCCAGTGCGCTGCAAGCTGCACGTCGCCCAGCAGGTCACTGCCGTCCAGGCGCAGCTGCCCGACCTTCACCTCGCCCAGTTCGATGGCCACCGGCAGGCGCAGTGCCGGCAATTGCAGGGGGCCGCTGTCGGCCGGCTCAGTGCTTGGGGCAAAGGCCATGTCGATGCGCTGGGCCTGCAAGCGGTCGATACACAAGGTGGCGCGCAGCAGGCAGGCAGGCGACCAGGCCAACTGCGGGGCCTGCAGCTCGACCTTGCTGCCGGCGTCGGCCCAGCTTACCCGGCTGGCTTGCCAGCTGCCCCCCAGGCGGCCCTGGAAGTCGGTGACCTGCAAACCGGGAACCTTGCCCAGCGCCCAGCGGCTGCCGGCCTCGGTACCCAGCAGCAAGCCGAGGGCCAGGCCCAGGCCCGCCAGCAATCCAGCCAGGCCCAGCAGGGTATATCTGATTACGCGTTTCACAACTCGGGCCCCATGGAAAAGTGCAGGCGAATGCCACCGTCGTCATCCAGCGCCTTGGCCAGGTCCAGGCGCAGCGGCCCCACTGGCGACACCCAGCGCACACCAAAACCGACCCCGGTTTTCAGGCTGGGCAATTCCAGGTCGTTGAACGAGTTGCCTTGGTCGACGAATGTGGCAAGCCGCCACTTCTCGGTCAGCGAGTACTGGTACTCGACACTGCCGGCCACCAGGTAACGCCCGCCAATACGGTCACCGTCACTGTTTTCGGGCGACAGGGTCTGGTAGTCATAACCGCGCACGCTCTGGTCGCCGCCGGCGAAGAAGCGCAGCGACGGCGGGATATTGTTCTTGAAACCGTTGGTTGCGCTGCCGCCGAACTGCACGCGGCCAAGCAAGCGGTGGTTGTGGCCCAAGGTGGTCAGGCCCTTGAGCAGCACGTTGCCGTGCAGCAGGTTGGTGTCCGACACCAGCCCTTCCTTGGCCACCTGCACATCGAATTGCAGGCGGTAGCCATTGTGCGGGTCGATGCGGTTGTCACTGCGCAGGAACGAGTAGCTAACGCCGGGCATCAGCAGGTTACTCAACCCGCTGTCGTCGCCCAGGCGGTACTCTTCGCGTTGGTATTTCAGCGAGATCACCCGTTGCCAACCGCTGGGCAGCTTGCTGTGCCACTCGGGGCCCACCGTCAGCAGCTTGCTGAGGGTGTCGGTACCGGCAAGCTCTTCATTCTGATAGCCGCCGGCAAAGCGCAATTTGTCGGTCAACGGAGGATCGAGGGGAATGTCGTACCACAACCCCACGTTCTGCCGCGGCGCCGACAGCTCGGTTTCCCAGCCATAGCTGTGGCCTTGCGGGTTGACCCAGTGGCGGGTCCAGTTGGCCTTGCCGCGCGGCCCGACGTCGGTGGAGTACCCCAGGCCCAGCCCCATGGTGCGGGGTTTGCGGGTTTCCAGGCGCACGTCCACCGGTATGTCTTCACCCACCGCAGCGGTGGGCGCCGCATCCACCCGTACCCCTTCGAAATAACCGCTCGACTGCAGGTCGTTGTTCAGTTCGGCGATCAGCTCCGAGTCGTACGGGGTACCTGGCTTGAACGGCACCATGCGCTGCAGCAGGTCTTCATCCAGCGGCGTGTCGCCGCCAAAGGTGACTGCGCCAAGGCGGTAGCGCGGGCCACTCTGGTAGACCAGTTCGATATCGGCCACCCCGGCCTGCGGGTCCACCGCCAGGCGCTGGCGGCTGAAGCGCCCGCTGAAGAAGCCGTAACGCGACGCCTGGTTCTGGATCAGGCACTTGGCATCCTCGTAGGTACCGTGGTTGAGCTGTTCACCCGGGCGCAGCGCCCGGCTGTCGGGTACCCGGAAGGCCTTCATGTCACTGGCCGGGCCCTCGATGCGCACCGTGACGTTGCGCAGCCGAATCGGCTCGCCCGGGTTGATGCTGAGGATCAACTGCGCAGAGTGGTCGGCATCGCTGGCAGGCTTGACCTCGCTGTCGATCTGCGCCTGATAGTAGCCAAGTGCCTGCGCGGCTTTGCGCGCCTGCTCCTCTGCACCACGACTGAAGCGCAACAGTGCTTCTTCATCGCGGTCACCCAGTGAGCCTATATAGCCTTCGACATTGGCCTTGAGCGCCTTGTTGGCCGGTTTCACCTGCACCAGCAACTCGCTCTGGCCCCATGCTGCAAAACTGGCGGCCCAGATAACCAAGCCCCAGGTCAATCTTCCTGAATACGTCATGCGGCGAATGCTACCAGACCCGAACGCTCAAGGGAGCCGCCTTGCGGCCTGTTCAGGCCAAAGCGGATGTCGAAGCCACCGGGTTTGGGTGAAAGAATACCCGTTCCCGGATCGGCCCTATGGCCACCTCACCAATTTCCTCGTAACCCTGGCGCTGGTAAAACGCCAGATAGTGCTCATTGCCCGTGTCCAGCACCACGCCTTGGGTGCCGGGGTCTTCGGCGCACCAGTCATGCACAGCTTGTAACAATTGTTCGCCGTACTGCTTGCCTTGAAACTGCGGGTGCACCCCCAGCAGTGGCAGCACATGCACCTGATCACTGGGCAGGCAGGTCGACAAAGCGGCCTGGTAGTCCATGTAGCGCCGCGTGCAGCGCAGGCCGGTGCCGAGCATCATGCGCAGGCGCCAGGCCCAACTGTCCGCCACACCCAAGCGGCGCAGCGGCGGCACGATCAGGGCCACGGCCACCAGGCGATCGTCCACCAGCAAGCCGATCGCAGGCAGTTGCAGGTAGAAGTGCTGGCGAACCCATTCACGCACCATCACCCGCAGGCGCCGCTCATAACCTGGGCGCTGGGCTTCGAAGATATAGGCAAAAGTGGGTTCGTGCCGGTAGGCGTTGTACAGCAGGGAACGTACCTCGCGGCTGTAACCATCATCGAGCAGGCAGACACGGGCCGGAGCGGCTGTGGTTTCGGGCATTGCGGGCAGACCTCCTGGAATGGGCGTTCAGAGCCTTGGAGGTTGCGCTCCGCGCTTCGTTCCACCCTTACAGCACGTTAGCAGCAGCCCTCCTGCCCCGCCACGCTGGTGATCGCCGGCGATGTCCGCTAGCATCGCGCCTTTTACCGGGATTGTCTTTCCATGAAGATCGTCTGTTTCAACATCAACGGCCTGCGAGCCCGCCCGCACCAGCTGGCAGCGCTGATCGAAAAGCACCAACCAGACGTGATCGGCCTGCAGGAAACCAAGGTCAGCGACGAGCAGTTCCCGTTGGCCGACGTACAGGCGCTGGGTTACCACGTGCACTACCACGGGCAGAAGGGCCACTACGGCGTCGCCCTGCTCTCGCGCCAGGCGCCGCTCAGCCTGCACAAAGGCTTTGCCGGCGATGAAGAAGACGCCCAGCGCCGCTTCATCTGGGGCACCTTCGCCGACGCCCAGGGCAACCCGATCACCATCATGAACGGCTACTTCCCCCAAGGCGAAAGCCGCGACCACCCCACCAAGTTCCCGGCCAAGCAGCGCTTCTACAGCGACCTGCAGGTACTGCTGGAAAGCCAGTTCCGCAACGACCAGCCAGTGCTGGTGATGGGCGACATGAACATCTCGCCGCAGGACTGCGACATCGGCATTGGCCCGGACAATGCCAAGCGCTGGCTGAAGACCGGCAAGTGCAGTTTCCTGCCGGAAGAGCGCGAATGGATGGAGCGCTTGAAAGGCTGGGGCCTGGTAGACAGTTTCCGCCACCTGTACCCGGACGTGAACGACCGTTTCAGCTGGTTCGATTACCGCAGCCGCGGCTTTGAAGACGAGCCCAAGCGCGGCCTGCGCATCGACCTGATCATGGCCTCGCACGCGCTGGTGCCGCGGATCAAGGCAGCAGGCGTGGATTATGAACTGCGCGGGATGGAAAAGCCGTCCGATCATGCACCGATCTGGCTTGAGTTGAGCTGACCGTGTGAGCGCAACATGCCTGCCGGGGCGGCTCGATCGCGACACAAGGCCGCGCCGGCAAAGCCTGGGTTACAAGCCCAGGCGCAGCACCTCGCCTACCCCCGCCCCACGCACATCGTCCGCCGCGCTGACCAAGGCAAAGTTGTACGCCCCATGCGACCAGTACCGCGCCTCCAACTGGCCATCGACCCGTTGCCCGTTCGGCATGCGCCGAAAGCCTTCGCTGGGTGAACGCATGAACAGGCTGATACGCTGGCCCTTGCCGTCCTCGAACACCAGCAAGGCTGCGGGCCCTTGCTCGTTGCTGAGCAACCGCGCCCCCACCGGCCTGAAGCCATAGCCCGCCAGGTCTGGCAACTGCCCGACACGGTTGAAGTGCCGGCCCAGCCAATCGCGCAACTGGGCCGGGTCGCTGGCCTGAATATCCAGCGCCTGGCTGGCGGCGAACAACTTGTGCGCCTGCACGGCATCGGCCATCGGCAGCTCGGCATTGGCCAGGGTGGCATCGCGGGCCTGCCAGCCGCCCAAGCCCCCTACACCCAGGGCCAGCACCATGGCCGCTGCCGCCGCCCAGCGCCGCTGCCGGCGTTGGCGCAGTTGCCGCCGCAGCTGGCCCAGCTCAAGCGCGGGGGCACCGGCTGGCTCGCCAAGCCCGGCCAGCGCCGTGCGCAGCCGCCGGGCATCGGCGCGCCAGCCTTCCACACGTGCCGCCGCCTGCGGGTTGGCCGTCAGCCAGGCCTGCACCTCGGCGCGCCGCGCCGGCTCCAGGCGCTCGTCGACGTAAGCGTGCAGTTCATCTTCGGTGGGGATAAGGCGCGTCATTTCAATCTCCGCAAGGCCGGTGGCTGGGGTGAGCCTTCGGTCAGTTCACGCAAGGCATTGCGCGCCCGCGACAGGCGCGACATTACCGTGCCGATAGGAATGCCCAAGGCCTGGGCGGCCTCCTTGTAGCTCAGACCCTCGACGCTGACCAGCAGCAGCAAGGCACGCTGCTCGGCACTCAGCCGGGAAAACGCTTGCAAGTCGGCCTGGGCCAGGATGATCGCTTCAAGGTTGTCACCAACGGGTTCGTCATCGCGCTCGGCACGGCCGAACCACGACAGCCAGCGCGCATGCAGGCGCTCGCGGCGTTTGCCGTCCAGGTACAAGCGATAAAGGATGGTGAACAGCCAGGCACGCAGCGCCTGCGCGTCGCGTTGCTGGTCTCGTCGGCTCAGCGCGCGCTCGACGGTAGCCTGCACCAGGTCGTCGGCGCTGCCCGGTTCACGGGTCAGCCATACGGCAAAGCGGCGCAAGCGGGCGAGCAGTTCGCGCCACTGCTGGTTGTCCAGGTCGTGCATGGTCAGGTCCGGCCTATGGGGCAGTCAGTGTAAGGGGCAGACGCGTGCAGGCCTATTTTATTCCCGCGCGGGAATAA
>NZ_BCBD01000122.1:0-16288 GCF_001320345.1 Pseudomonas sp. NBRC 111127
CTGTTGGTCTGCCTGATTGCCGTGCGCCTGTGCCTGCGCCCGTTGCAGCGCTTGGCCGATGCTGCCCGTGGCCTGGGCACCAATCTTGAGCAGCCGCCCTTGGTACTGGATGGCCCGCAGGAGGTACGCCAGGCTGCCCAGGCGTTCAACGCCATGCAGCAGCGCCTGATTGCCATGGTCAACGACAAGGCCTACTTCCTCGCCGCTGTGTCCCACGACCTGCGCACCCCCTTGACCCGCATGCGCCTGCGCCTGGAGCGCTTGCCGGACGATGAACACCACCAGCGCCTGCGGCAGAACATCAGGCAGATGGACGACATGATCGGCCAGGTGCTCGACTACCTGCGGGCCGGGGAACAGCAGAACTTGCAGCAGGTGGACCTGGACCGACTGGTGGCACGCCTATGCGCCGACCTGGCGACCGAAAAAGAGCCATTGCCGGTGCATGGCCAAGCAGGCGGCGTGCGTGTGGATGCGTTGCTGTTGCAGCGTTGCCTGCAGAACCTGCTGATCAATGCACTGCGTTATGCCAAGGAGGTTTCGGTCACGCTGGAACGGGCGAACAGCGGGGTGCTGATCCATATCGACGACCGTGGCCCGGGGATTGCGCCGGGGCTGCTGGCGACCATTACCGACCCGTTCGTACGCGGCGAAGGGTCGCGCAACCAGTCCTCCGGGGGATACGGGTTGGGGTTGAGCATTGCTCAACGCATCGCTGGCAGCCATGGCGGTGAGCTGATGCTGATGAACCGCGAAGGGGGTGGATTGCGGGTTAGCGTGTTGCTACCGGGTTGAGCCGTGTCGCTAGGGGCGGCGTGGCAGCTCGATTTTTTGGGGTTGTGGCGCAGATCGCCGGGGCCGCGGTGCGGCCCTTTCGCGACACAAGGCCGCTCCCACAAGGGGCCCGGTTCGGGGCATTCCTGCAGGAGCGGCCTTGCGTCGCGATGGGCTGCAAAGCAGCCCCCAGCACCCTCAGCTCAGCATCAGAAGATGCTGATCGGGTACTCGACGAATACGCGTACTTCGTTGCCATCGTCGTTGTAGCCGTTCTGCTGTACGGCGTTGTTGGTACGCACGAACGAGCTACGCAGCTTGATGGACAGGTCTTTGGCCGGGCCGTCCTGCACCACGTAACGGACCTGGTTGAAGATTTCGCGTTCCTTGCCTTCGCCGAAGCCCTGCGGGTTGGCGTTGTTGCGGGTGTTGATGTTGTCACCCACTACGTATGCCAGCTTGTAGGTCAGGCCAGGGATGCCGTAGGCACCGAAGTCCAGGCCGTAGCCCAGCTGCCAGGAACGCTCGTCCTCGGCGTTGAAGTCGGACCAGTACGAGTTGGCCAGGTAGATGGTCGAACCACCGTCACCCACGCCGCCCTGGTTCTGGTACCAGCCGTAGTTGTAGCCGGTGCTGCCAGTGCTGCGCTGGTGGGCGAGGGTGAACGAGTGCGCACCATACGCGTAGGTGGCCGCCAGGCTCCAGATGGTGTTGGAGTCGCCGTTCAGGCCGGCGGCCTTGACGTACTTGTTGTTGATGTCCGACTTGTAGCCGTTGAAGTCCAGGGTCAGGGACTGGTCGCTGGCGATCGGGAAGACGTAGTTCAAGCCCAGGTAGTGCTTGCGCATCACGTCTTCGTTGTCTGCGGTGTACAGCGAGCCGGTGAAGTTGTCGCTGAACTTGTAGCTACCACCCAGCACGTTGATCGACTTCAGGCCACCACCATCACGACGCTCGGCGCTTTTGCGCGCTTCCTGGGTGAAGCGGCCGGCGTTCAGCTCCAGGCCCTTGATTTCCTTGGAGGTGATCAGGGTGCCGGTGAAGCTTTCTGGCAGCAGACGTGCGTCGTCGTACTGCAGCACTGGCAGTGCCGGCATCTGGTCACCGTACTTGAGCACGGTATTGGAAATGCGGAACTTCACGGCTGCGCCACCACGCGCCAGGTTGTGCGGCGAGCTGGCGTTGCCGTCGGCGTTGGCGGTTTCGTGCGGCTTGAAGAAGTCGACACCCGCGCCACCGTTATGGCCTTTGCCGCCATCGAGGCGCAGGGCATACAGGCCGAATGCGTCGACGCCGACACCGACAGTGCCTTGGGTAAAACCGGAGGAGAAATTGCCGATGACTGCCTGGCCCCATTCGATCTGGTCGTCGGTGCCGTGCTTCTTGTCACGGTTGATGTAAGCGTTGCGCAGAAGGACGTTGGCGTGGCTGTCCTCGATGAAGCCCTTGCTCTCGGCCTGATCATTGGCCTGTGCCTGGGTCGCGGCGATCATCGCCAGGGCGACCAGGCTGATCCTGGTTTTCAACATGTTATTTTCCTTATCGCTTAATCAAAAACGCGCTGCAATACAACGCCAGGAACCAACGCCCCTTACGTAGGTTCGACGCTATGCGGATCCAGACTTGAAGGCCGGCCGGCAATTGCACGGGCGACCTCTGGCAGCAGCATGGCCAACGGAAGTGGCCAGCAGGCGTTGGGCCGAATCCTAGCCGTGTGCGATTACAAATGTCAAAAAGTCGTGAAATGCAGGTTGATATAACCAAGATCATCCCGTGATACGAGGCATTTCAATGCATGTTGGCGCTGTAGGCGGGGATTTTATCTTTTTGTCAGAAACGGCATCTTGACTGCCCCGACAATTTACCGGATGCGTGTGGGGAGGGGCGTTTGGCAGGTACCGGCCTCTTCGCGGCTATCGCCGCCAAGAGGTCGGCACAGCTGTAGTCGATTAGTGCCACACCGCCATCAGCGCCTGCATTTCAGCATCGCTGAGCAAACCTTGCGGGTAGCGTCCGGCAAGCAGACGTCGTGGGTCGGTCGTCCTGACCCTAATGCTTCCATGGTGTTTCAACCACGCCGCGACCCGCTTGAGCGATGGGTGACCAACTGCCAATGGGCGCAAAGCCGACTCACTTGCTGCGTTCATGTCTACACGTACTCCCTAACCCGTGAGCGGCTAATCTACGTAGGTAATGTTACAGCTCGGATAACCTGGCAGAGCCAAGCTATCTCCTTGAAAAACAATACAAAACCTATGCCAAACCAGCCGCCGGGCGTCGTCCGAAAAAAAGGCCCGTCTACTGACGGGCCTCTTGGTCACCGGGCTGGCACTCAGCGCGTCACCGGTGCCGGCTGCTGCTGGGTCAGGCAGTGGATGTTGCCACCGCCCAACAGCAGCTCGCGCCCAGGAATCATCACCACTTCGTGGTCTGGGAATATCCGCGCAAGGATCGCTCTGGCTTCGGCATCTGCCGGGTCATCGAAGCTTGGCGCAATGATGCCGCCGTTGACGATCAGGAAATTCACGTAGGAACCGGCCAGGCGCACCGATGGGTCACGCTCCTGGCTGCCGGCAACGTGGTCGACACCGGCACATTCTTCAGCCGTGGCGTACAGCGGCCCGGGAATGGGCATTTTGTGCACGATTAGTGCTCGGCCCTTGGCGTCACGGGTGTTCTGCAACACCTCCATGGCGGCATGGCAACGGGCGTAATTGGGGTCGTTGGAATCATCGGTCCAGGCCAGTAACACTTCGCCCGGGCGCACGTAACAGCAGAAATTGTCGACGTGGCCGTCGGTTTCATCGTTGTACAGGCCATCGGGCAACCACACCACGGTATCCACCGCCAGGTGGTCGCGCAGCACCGCTTCGATCTGCTCGCGGGTCAGGTGCGGGTTGCGGTTGCGGTTGAGCAGGCATTCCTCGGTGGTGATCAGCGTGCCTTCACCGTCCACGTGGATCGAGCCGCCCTCGAGCACGAAGCCTTCGGTGTGGTAGCGCTGGCAGCGCTCCATTTCCAGCACCTTGGCCGCCAGTTCCTCGTCGCGGTTCCATGGCGCATACAGGCCACCATCGAAGCCGCCCCAGGCGTTGAAGCCCCAGTCCACACCGCGCACTTCGCCTTGGTCGTTGATGACGAAGGTCGGGCCGGTGTCACGCACCCAGGCGTCGTCGTTGCTGATTTCGACCACCCGAATGTTCGGCTGGTCGAGCTGGCGACGCGCGTTCTCGTACTGGCCAGCGGAAACCGCAACGGTAACCGGCTCAAAACGGGCAATGGCCTTGGCCAGGGCTACATGGGCTGTCTGCGCCGGTTTGCCACCCAGGCGCCAGTTGTCCGAACGCTCCGGCCAAACCATCCATACCTGGGTTTGCGGGGCCCACTCGGCGGGCATGTGGAAACCATCGGCACGTGGCGTGGAGTTGAGGGTTTTCATGGTTGACCTCTGTGATGGCCCTGGGCCGGATTGCGGTGAGACGTTGATCTATTTATAACCGATACATATCGATATTTAAAGCCTTATACGTCGGATTTTCAGGCGATACGCCATCCTAATATCGATAGAAATCGAATTTAATGCGTGTTCACCCGTTAGCACCCGTCGCTTGGCCGCCTACCCTGGCCATATCGTACGCATCCTGTCACTGCTGCATGCGGAAATTTCCAGGAAGGGCGACTAGGGTCAATAGTTAACGAACGGCAAGCGAACCGCCATGAACATCATCCCGACTGCAATCCCCGATGTACTGATCATCGAGCCCACGGTTTACGGTGACAGCCGTGGCTTTTTCTTCGAAGCGTTCAACGCCCGCGAGTTCGCAAGGCAGACCGGGGTGAATGTCGAATTCGTCCAGGATAACCACTCGCGCTCGGTCAAGGGGGTGCTACGCGGGCTGCATTTTCAGGTGGAGAATACCCAGGGCAAGCTGGTGCGCGTGGTTCAGGGCGAAATCCGCGATGTCGCCGTGGATGTGCGCAAAAGCTCGCCCACCTTCGGCCAGTGGGTCGCGGTGAATCTGTCCGCAGCCAACCATCGCCAGTTGTGGATACCCGCAGGCTTCGCCCACGGTTTTGCGGTGCTGAGCGAGTCGGCCGAGTTCCTCTACAAGACCACCGATTACTACAACCCCGGCGCCGACCGCTGCATCCGCTGGGACGATCCGCACCTGGCCATCGACTGGGGGCTGCAGCAACCACCGCTGCTGTCAGACAAGGACAAGCTTGGCCGGGCATGGGCAGAGGCGGAACTGCTGCCGTAACTAGCGCATAATTGCGCCAGACCTTTCTGGCGCATTTACGTGATGATTGCTAAACCCACGCCCCCACGCCGTCCCCGCTGGCGCAGCCTGGCCTTGCTGGCCCTGTGCCTGGCGCCGTTACTGTGGCCCTTGCACCACCTGGCCGAACGTTACTACCAGCAGGAATTGGCCTCGCAGAACCGCCAGACCCTGGACCTGTACGTGGCCAACCTGCTCGGCACCCTGCACCGCTATGAAACCCTGCCGCAGATCCTCGGCGACCTGCCGGCACTGCGCAGCGTACTGGCCGACCCCTTCCGCCTGGAGGCGGTGACCAACGCCAACCGCCTGCTCAAGGGCATCGTGCAGCAGACCGGCGCCGAGGTGATGTACCTGATGGATGTCAGCGGCAACACCCTGGCGGCGTCCAACTGGGACAAGCACGACAGCTTCGTGGGCCGCAACTTCGCCTTCCGCCCGTACTTCAACGAAGCCATGGCGGGCCACCTGGGCCGCTTCTTCGGCCAGGGCACAACGTCGGCCAAACGCGGCTACTTCTTTGCCGCCGCCGTGCGCGATCGCGAGCGCATCGTGGGCGTGCTGGTGGTCAAGGTCGACCTCGACCACACCGAAACCCTGTGGGGCCGCACACCGGAGCAGCTGTTGCTGACCGATCACAATGGCGTGGTCATCCTCACTTCGCGGCCCGATTGGCGCTTCCGTGCCACCCGCGCACTGAGCGATGCCGAGCGCCAGGCCATCATCGCCATCCAGCCCTACCCCACCCAGGCCCCGCAACCGCTGGTGCTCGCCCCGGATGCCTGGATCACCCAGACCCGCGACATCAAGGAGACCGGCTGGCAAGTCAGCATCCTTGCCCCGCGCATGCTGGTAGACCGTTCGGTGCAAACGGTAATGGCCATTGGCGCCGGCACCCTGCTGGTAGCAATGCTGCTGGCCGGGCTGGTGATGCAACGGCGCCGCCACTACATCGACCGCATCGACTTCGAAGCCCGCGCCCGTCAGGAGCTGGAAAAGCGCGTAGCCGAACGCACCGCCGACCTTGAGGGTCTCAACACCCGCCTCAAGCGCGCCGTACTGGAGCGCGAAAATGCCCAGCAAGAGGCGGTGCGCGCCCAGGACGAGCTGGTGCAGGCCGGCAAGCTGTCGGTGCTTGGCACCATGTCGGCCAGTATCAGCCACGAACTCAACCAGCCGCTGGCGGCGATTCGCAGCTACGCAGAAAATGCCGAGATCCTGCTCGACCACCAACGCACCGAGGACGCCCGCGGCAACCTCAAGCTGATTGGCGAGCTGACCGGGCGCATGGCGTCGATCATCGCCCACTTGCGGGCCTTCGCCCGCCGTGACCGGCACGCGCCGGAAAGCGTGGCCCTGCAGCCAGCCCTGGACGATGCCCTGGCGCTGCTGGCCAAGCGTCGCCGGGCAATGGCCGTGGAGCTGATCCGCGACCTGCCGGAAGCCACCTTGTGGGTACAGGCCGGTGAAACCCGCCTGCGCCAGGTGCTGGGCAACCTGCTGGCCAATGCCCTGGACGCCCTGACCGAAAAAGCCAACCCGCGCCGCCTGTGGCTAAGTGCCGAACAGCGTGATGACTGCGTCTACCTGTACATCCGCGACAATGGCCCCGGCTTCAGCCGCCAGGCCCTGGAGCATGCCAAGGAGCCGTTCTTCACCACCAAGACCCGCACCCAGGGCCTGGGCCTGGGGTTGGCCATCTGCGAAAGCCTGATGCGCGCCCTGGGGGGTGAACTGCTGCTGGCCAACCACCCGGAAGGTGGTGCTCTGCTGACCCTGCAGCTACGCAAGGCTGCGCCTGGCGCAACCTTGCCCAATTCGGAGGACCCCTCGGCATGACCCCCGAGACACAGATCGACAGCCAAGCCCAGGTCATCCTGGTCGACGATGACCCGCACCTGCGCCAGGCCCTGAGCCAGACCTTGGACCTGGCCGGGCTGAAAGTGGTCGCGCTGGGCGATGCCCAAGGCCTGGCTGAGTGTATCGAGACCGACTGGCCCGGCGTCGTGGTCAGCGACATCCGCATGCCTGGCATCGATGGCCTGCAGCTGCTGGAGCAACTGCACGGCCGCGACAGCGAACTGCCCGTGCTGCTGATTACCGGCCACGGGGATGTGCCCCTGGCGGTACAGGCAATGCGCGCCGGTGCCTATGACTTTCTGGAAAAGCCTTTCGCCAGCGACGCCCTGCTCGACAGCGTGCGCCGTGCCTTGGCCCTGCGCCGCCTGGTGCTGGACAACCGCAGCCTGCGCCTGGCACTGAGCGACCGCCAGCAACTGGCCACGCGCCTGGTCGGCCATTCGCCGGCCATGCAGCGCCTGCGCGAGCAGATCGGCGCCTTGGCCGGAACCCGCGCCGATGTGCTGATCCTGGGTGAAACCGGTGCCGGCAAGGAGGTGGTCGCCCGTGCGCTGCATGACCTGTCCAGCCGCCGTGATGGGCCGTTCGTGGCGATCAACGCCGGGGCGCTGGCCGAATCGGTGGTCGAAAGCGAACTGTTCGGCCATGAGCCCGGGGCGTTCACCGGGGCGCAAAAACGGCGCATCGGCAAATTCGAGTTCGCCAACGGCGGTACGCTGTTCCTCGACGAAATCGAGAGCATGAGCCTGGACGTGCAGGTCAAGCTGCTGCGCATGTTGCAGGAGCGGGTGGTGGAACGCCTGGGCGGCAACCAGTTGATCCCGCTGGATATCCGCATTATCGCCGCCACCAAGGAAGACCTGCGCCAGGCCGCCGACCAAGGCCGCTTCCGGGCCGACCTGTACTACCGGCTGAACGTAGCGCCACTGCGTATTCCGCCGCTGCGGGACCGCGGCGACGACATCCTGGTGCTGTTCCAGCATTTTGCCGACGCTGCCAGCCAGCGCCACAGCCTGGCGCCACACGCCTTGCTGCCGGCGCAGCGGGCGATGCTGCTGCGCCACACCTGGCCAGGCAACGTGCGTGAATTGCAGAACGCCGCCGAGCGTTTCGCCCTGGGCCTTGAGCTGGCGCTGGATGGTCAGCTGCCAGCGGCTGCGGCTGCGGCGCCTTCGGTGTTGAGTGGCAACCTGAGCGAACAGGTCGAGCAATTCGAGCGCTCGCTGATCGCCGCCGAGCTGGCCCAGCCCCACAGCTCCATGCGCAGCCTGGCAGAGGCGCTGGGCATCCCCCGCAAAACCTTGCACGACAAGCTGCGCAAGCATGGCTTGAGCTTCGAGGGCGGTAGCGGCGGGCACGACGAACATGAGGACAACCGTTGATGAGCACCGATAGCCAGTACCTGCAGTCCGTACTGCATGGCGACATCCCGCTGACCCGCGAAATGGGCCTGGAAGTCATTGATTGGCAACACCACACCCTGCGCCTGCAATTGCCGCTGGCGGCCAACGTCAACCACAAGAGCACCATGTTCGGCGGCAGCCTGTACTGTGCAGCGGTGCTGGTGGGCTGGGGCTGGCTGCACATGCGGCTGCGCGAACTGGGGATAGATGACGGGCATATCGTCATCCAGGAAGGGCAAATCAGCTACCCGCTGCCGGTTACCGGGGCGGCAATAGCCCGTTGCCCGGCGCCGGAAGAGAAAGCCTGGGAACGCTTCCTCAACATGTACCAGCGTCGTGGCCGGGCGCGGTTGACGCTGGAAACCACGGTAAGCAATGCCGGGAGTGATGAGCCGGCCGTCACCTTCAGCGGCCAGTACGTGCTGCACCGCTGAGAACGAAGGCTGTCGCGCCCCCCCTGTAGGAGCGGCCTTGTGTCGCGAAAGGGCTGCAAAGCAGCCCCAGGGTTTGGGCATGGTGCACAAATTGCCGGGGCTGCTTTGCAGCCCATCGCGACACAAGGCCGCTCCTACAAGGCCAGGCCCGCTAGATCAGCTCAAGAAAGGCCTGGCGCCACGCTGCCTTGGCCGGCAACGCCAGGAAATATGGGTTGAGCAAAGACTCGCGCGCCGGGTAACGGAACGGCAAACCGTCCAGCCCGATCACTTCACCCCCCGCCCCTTCCACCACACCCTGGGCCGCCGCCGTATCCCACTGCGAAGTCGGCGCCAGGCGTGGATAACAATCGGCGCTGCCCTCGGCCAACAGGCAGAACTTCAACGAGCTACCAATGTTGGCCAGCTCCAGTTCACCCACTGCCGCACCCAGGCCCGCCAACAATGCTTCCTGTTCGGGGCTGGAGTGCCGGCGGCTGGCAACCACGGTAAACCGCTCACCCGCTGGCGGAGCGTTGCGCACCTGGATCGGCCGGGCCGCCTCACCCGCGTCTGCCCGCCAAGCCCCCAATTCGCGGCCCCCAAAGTAGCAGCGGCCATTCGTGGGCATCGATACCACGCCAAACACCACCTCGCCTTTTTCGATCAAGGCGATATTGACTGTGAACTCCTCGCTGCCGGCAATGAATTCCTTGGTGCCATCCAGCGGATCCACCAGCCACCAGCGGCTCCAGCCCTGGCGCTCGGCCAGCGCAATGTTGCAGTCCTCTTCGGACAACACCGGAATCTGCGGCGCCAGCGCCAGCAGGCCATCGGCAATCACCCGGTGCGCTGCCAGGTCGGCGGCAGTCACCGGCGAATCATCGGCCTTGTTGGTGACTGCCACATCGGCACGCCAGAACGGCAGGATCGCCTCGCCCGCAGTCAACGCCAACTTGACCACTTCACGCATCAGTTGATTGTCGTTCATAGCGCCAGCAGCCCCCGCTGGATCTGCAGGTCACGCGCCAGGTACAGCGCCGCCAGGGCGCGGCCTTCGGTGAACTGCGGGTGCATGGCCAAGGCCGACAGCTCGCGCAGGTTGACCTTGTCGACCCGCATCGGCTCCGGCTCATCGCCCTCCAGGCGCTCTTCGTACAGATCGGTGGCCAGCACCACCTGGATTTTCTGGCTCATGTAGCCCGGCGAAAGCGACAGCTCGGTCAGGTGCTCAAGCTGGCGCGCGCCAAGCCCGGCCTCTTCCTTGAGCTCGCGGTTGGCGGCTGCCAGCACATCTTCGCCGGGCTCGATCAGGCCCTTGGGCAGCGACAGCTCGTACTCGTCGGTACCACCGCAATACTCTTCCACCAGCACGGCGTGCTCGGCGTCGAGCATGGCCACGATCATCACCGCGCCATAGCCGTTACCCCGGCCTACCAGGCGCTCATAGGTGCGCTCGGCACCATTGCTGAAGCGCAATTGCACAGCCTCTACGCGGAACAGGCGGCTGCTGGCGACGATTTCGCGGCTGAGGACGGTGGGTTTCTGGCGCATGGGGCGGCTCCTTGGCGTGAACGGGTTACTATACCGTGGCTTGCCGACTGATCGAGAGTTTCCCATGCCTGTTCTTCCCTGGTCTGCCATCGATACCGTCCTGCTGGATATGGACGGCACCCTGCTCGACCTGCATTACGACAACCGCTTCTGGCTCGACCACCTGCCCCAGCGCTATGCAGAGCTGCATGGCGTGAGCCGGGCCATGGCGGAGATGGAGCTGCAGCCGCTGTTCGAGCGTAATGCCGGCACGCTGAACTGGTACTGCCTGGACTTCTGGAGCCGCGAACTGCGCCTGCCGATCCGGGAGCTGAAGCGGGAAATTGCCGACCTGATCGCGTTGCGCCCGGATGCCGACACGTTCCTGGCGGCGATTCGAAATGCCGGCAAGCGCGTGGTGATGATCACCAATGCCCACCGTGATTCGCTGTCGCTGAAGCTCGAACGGGTGGAGCTGGCACCGTATTTCGAGCGGCTGATCAGCTCGCATGACTATGGTTACCCGAAGGAAAGCCCACAGTTCTGGCACGCCTTGCAGGCGGACATCGGTTTTGAGCCGGGGCGTAGCCTGTTCATCGATGACACCCTGGCGATACTGCGCAGCGCACGGCGCTTTGGTGTGGCGCACCTGCTGGCCGTGCGCCAGCCCGATAGCCAGGCGCAGCCGCGCGATACTGAAGAGTTTGCTGCGGTCGAGGACTACCGGGAGCTATTGATTGGCCTGTAAGGGCCCTGGCACCGGCTACGCCGGTGTTCGCGGGCACGCCCGCTCCCACAGGTGACCACCCGCCTCACGCTTTGCAGCAACCTTGTGGGAGCCGGCTTGCCGGCGATAGGGCCAATAAAGCCTGCAAAAGTCAGTCAGGAATACGCAGTACCTGCCCCGGATAGATCTTGTCCGGGTGCTTGAGCATCGGCTTGTTGGCCTCGAAGATCTTGTTGTACTGATTGGCATTGCCATACACCACCAGGGCAATCGCCGACAGCGTATCACCCTTCTTGACCGTGACCAGGCGTGCGGCTGTCACGACCGGCCCGGTCACAGTGATCTGGTCATCGACGCTGGCCACACCCTCGATGTTGCCCGCCGCCAGCACAATCTTCTCCTTCTCTTCCTGGCTGGCGACTTCACCCTTGAGGATCACTTTGTCGCCCTCCACGGTCGCCGTGATGTTCGGGTTGCCGAGGCCGACATTCTCCACGTGTTTCTTCAACTGCTCTTCAGCCTTGGCATTGCCCGGGGTCAGCAGGTCGATCAACTTCTCGCCTGCTTCCTTCACGAAACTGATCAAGCTCATAGCACTCTCCTTGTTCACGAAACCTCGAACCCAGCAGTCTAGGCCAGCTTTGCTCATGCCGCCCGCCTGCGACCAATCGACGCGCTCTATCAAGGGATAGAGGCTAGCGATTAGACGCCACAGGCCCACGCGCCTAGGCTTGTGCTACACCAAGCCGCCGAATGAACAGCCTGCCCCGATGAACAGCAAACCTCCGGTCTGCACGGCCTCATCGCCCTTGTCCCTGCCGGCCGCCAGCAACACCTACGCATACGTCCAGCTCAGCGACGGTAATGGTGACAGCACGCCGCTGGCCGAAGAGGTTGCGTTGGCCATCGTCTACAACGGCCTCAACCAGGCAGTGATGCTGGTCAGCCCGACCGACCTGGAAGATTTCGCCGTCGGTTTCAGCGTGGGCAGCGGCATCGTCGAAGGCACCTCGGAAATCTACGACCTGAAGCTCTCGGGCAGTGGCTCGGCCCTGTATGCAGACGTGGAAATATCCAGCCGAGCCTTCTGGAACCTGAAAAACCAGCGCCGGCAGCTGGCCGGCACCAGCGGCTGCGGCCTGTGCGGGGTCGAGGCGCTGGAGCAGGCGTTGCCAGAACTGGCCGTGCTGCCCGGTGCGCCGCTGCCACCGGCAGCGTGGCTGGTGGGCCTGCGCGAGCGCATCGATGCATTTCAGCCGCTGGGCCAGCACTGCGGGGCGGTGCATGCCGCGCTGTTCATGGACCGCCACGGCGAACTGCTGCTGGGCCGTGAAGACATTGGCCGGCACAACGCCCTCGACAAGCTGATCGGCGCGCTGCTGCGCCAGGGCATCGACAGCCAGGGCGGCCTTGCGATCGTCACCAGCCGCTGCAGCCTGGAACTGATCCAGAAAGTGCTGCGCGCCGGCATCCAGACCTTGGTCAGCCTGTCCGCCCCCACCGGGCTTGCCCTGCAGTGGGCGCGCAAGCACAACCTCAACCTCATTCATCTACCCAAGCACAGCGCACCGCGGGTCTACAGCCCGGCGGCGGAGTCGTAACAGTCGTGACCTCGTACCAGCACCTACCGGACAATGCCCCAGCCTCAACCCCTCGCTACAAGCCCTACCACGGCCCTGCCGGTGGCTGGGGTGCGCTGCGCAGCGTGGCCAAGGCCTGGGTCGGCAGCGATAACGCGTTGAAGAACATTCGCGCCCTGCTCAAGACCAACCAGAACGGCGGTTTCGACTGCCCAGGCTGCGCCTGGGGCGATTCGCCAGAAAGCGGCATGGTCAAGTTCTGCGAGAACGGCGCCAAGGCCGTGAACTGGGAGGCCACCAAGCGCCGTGTCGATGCTGCCTTCTTCGCCCGTTACAGCGTCACCGCCCTGCTGCAGCAAAGCGACTACTGGCTGGAGTACCAGGGCCGCCTCACCGAGCCGATGGTCTACGATGCGACCAGCGACCGCTATCAGCCGATCAGCTGGGACGCCGCTTTTGCCCTGGTCGCCCGCGAGTTGAACAAGTTGGCCACACCTGACCAGGCCGAGTTCTATACCTCGGGGCGGGCCAGCAACGAAGCAGCCTACCTGTACCAGCTGTTCGTGCGCGCCTTCGGTACCAACAACTTTCCCGACTGCTCGAACATGTGCCACGAGGCCAGCGGCGTGGCGTTGGGGCAAAGCATCGGGGTGGGCAAAGGCACGGTCACGTTCGACGATTTCGAACATGCCGACGCGATTTTTGTCTGGGGCCAGAACCCCGGCACCAACCACCCGCGCATGCTCGACCCGCTGCGCGACGCGGTGAAACGTGGCGCTCAGGTAGTTTGCATCAACCCGCTCAAGGAGCGGGGCCTGGAGCGCTTCCAGCACCCGCAGAACCCGCTGGAAATGCTGACCAACAGCGACCGCCCAACCAACACGGCATTCTTCCGCCCGGCGTTGGGTGGCGACATGGCGCTGCTGCGTGGCATGGCCAAGTTCGCCCTGCAATGGGAGCGTGAAGCCCAGGCCAAGGGTGAACCGGCGGTGTTCGACCATGCCTTCATCGCCGAGCACGGCCATGGCGTGGACGATTACCTGGCCGTGGTAGATGCCACGCCATGGGACCACATCCAGGCGCAATCCGGCCTGCCCATGGCCGACATCGAACTGGCGGCGCGCATGTACTGCCGCGCCGAACGGGTCATCATGTGCTGGGCGATGGGTATCACCCAACACCGCCACTCGGTGCCGACCATTCAGGAAATCGTCAACCTGCAGATGCTGCGCGGCAATATCGGCGCACCAGGCGCAGGCCTGTGCCCGGTACGTGGCCACAGCAACGTGCAGGGCGACCGCACCATGGGCATCAACGAGCGCCCACCCATGGCGCTGCTCGAGGCCATGGAAAAGCGCTTCGGCTTCCCCGTGCCACGGCACAACGGCCACAACACGGTCGAAGCGATTCACGCCATGCTCGACGGCCGGGCCAAGGTGTTCATCGGCCTGGGCGGCAATTTCGCCCAGGCCACGCCGGACACCGAGCGCACGGCGCAGGCGCTGCGCAACTGCGAGCTGACCGTGCACATCAGCACCAAGCTCAACCGCAGCCACCTGGTTCATGGCAAGCAAGCGCTGATTTTGCCGTGCCTGGGCCGTACCGACATCGACCTGCAGGCCGACGGGCCACAAGCGGTAACGGTCGAAGACTCGTTCAGCATGGTGCACGCATCCAACGGCCAGCTCAAACCGCTGTCTTCGCAGATGCGCTCGGAGCCGGCGGTCATTGCTGGCATCGCCGCCGCTACGCTGGGCAAGAAACCCGTGGACTGGCACTGGCTGGTCGCCGACTATGCGCGCATTCGCGACCTGATCGCCGACACCATCACAGGCTTCAGCGGCTTCAACCAACGCCTGCAACACCCAGGCGGCTTCTACCTGGGCAATAACGCCGCCAGCCGCACATGGAAGACCAACACCGGCCGCGCCAACTTCAAGGCCAACCTGCTGCCCGATACGCTGCTTGACGACCGTGTGCGGGCCAGCGGCCAGTTACCGGACCTGATCATGCAGTCGATGCGTTCGCACGATCAGTACAACACCACCATCTACGGCCTGGACGACCGCTACCGTGGCGTGCGCGGCCAACGCGAGGTGCTGTTCGCCAACGAAGCCGACATCATCCGCCTGGGCTTCCAGCCGGGGCAGAAGGTCGACATCGTATCGTTGTGGGGGGATGAACACGTCCGCCGGGTGCACGGCTTTACCCTGCTGGCGTTCGATATTCCGGCCGGGCAGGCGGCGGCGTATTACCCGGAGGTGAACCCGCTGGTGCCGCTGGAGAGCATTGGCGATGGCAGCCATACGCCAACCTCGAAGTTCATCGCCATCAAGCTGGAGCGGGCGCGGGATGACGGGCGTATCCTGTAATGGAGGTCGTGTTCGCGGCTAAAACCGTTTCTACAGGCTGGAGCAAAACCCTGTAGGAGCGGCTTCAGCCGCGAAGAGGCCAGAAGCGCCAAAAACGAAAAAAGCCCAGTTCCGCAAGGTTCAGGGCTTTTGCCATAAAGACCTCAGACAGCCGAAAATGGTTTAAGTTTCACAACAAATACAGTGACTTAGAGAATTGTGTACAACTCGTGTTACTCGTCGGATTTCCGTTGCCAGCCACCTCGCTTAGCCTCAAATTCGCCTCGTCATCCTTATGAGGCTCTCTTGATGAAGAAGTACTCCTCGATTTTGTTGTTGTCTTTCAGCTTGCTCAGCGGCGTTGCCATGGCAGGCGGCACCACCGAGGCCGGCATTGGCGGCGCATTGGGTGGGGTACTGGGCTCCGTGGTCGGTAACTCCATCGGCGGTAGCACTGGCGGCGCCATTGGTGCCGGCCTGGGCGGTGCGGCCGGCGGTGCGCTGGGTGCCGACAAGCGCCAGCGCGGTGAAGCCGCTATTGGCGGTGCCCTGGGCGCGGCAGGCGGTAACGTGGTGGGCCGCTCGGTAGGCGGTACTACCGGTAGCTACATCGGCGCGGCTGCCGGCGGCGGTGCTGGTGGTGCGCTGGGTAACTACCTGGGCAACAAGGCCGACGCCGATGAGCGCCATGACGACCGTCGCTACCGCCGTGGCTACGATGACCGTCGCCACTACGACCGTGGCCATCACTACGGCCACCGCAAGCACAAGCGCCACTGGCGCGACTAACGCCTGAGGGCCCTGCCCCGGCAACAAAAACCCCGCCCCTTCCGGCGGGGTTTTTTATACGTGTTGTTCCAGCACCAAGCCGGAAAGAATCACCTGCAGCGCCTCTGGCAACGCCACAGGCCGGCCACTGACACGCTCGATGAAGACTTGCACCACCGTGCCGGCCGCGCAGGCCTCGGGCTCACCTGGGCGATACAACGCCAGGCGGTACTCCACCGTACTGCCCGCCAGGCGCGTTACGCCCAGCCCAACTTCCAGCACGTCCGGGAAGCCCGGCAATGCATAGAAATCTGCTGCCGAACTGACCACGAAAGCCGCCAGCTCGCCGTCACGCAGGTCCAACTCGGCCTGCTCGACGAGAAACGCCTGGATCGCCGTTTCGAAGAAGCCGTGCACCGTGGCCCCGGCGATATGGCCATTGAGGTCGTTGTCCTGCGGGCGGGTGAGAATCGGGTGAAAGTGGGAGAAGGCAGTGCGCTGAGGGGATTCGGTCATCTGGCTGACTCTTGTCTTCGCAATGGATGCTGACAGTGAAACAGAAAAACCAGGTTCCCGCTGCCTGCACCTCACCCTGTAGG
>NZ_BCBD01000123.1:0-16095 GCF_001320345.1 Pseudomonas sp. NBRC 111127
ATGCTGCCATAGCCGCCACGCATGCACAGAATGGCGTCGATGGCTGGGTCGGCAAAGGCATCATGCAGGTCTTGCAAACGCTGCTGGTCGGGCCCTGCCAGATAACCCTGGGCCTGCAGGGCACCTGGGAAGATGCGGCACCGGTAACCGCGTTCGGCGAACCACTGGCTGACCTTGCCCGGGTCCAGCCGCGCCGCGCCCGCCGGGGCAATGATGGCGAAGCAGGCGTCCTGCGGGGTTGCCTTGGGCAGGTGGAGGTGAACGCTATCGACACAATTCATCATGCAGCTCCAAACAACTTGTCGCGTGTAGCTTAGGGCTTGTCGGCCACAAAAAAAAATGCCGATGCTGCCCTTTCGGCAAGCATCGGCATTTGTGTTTCAGCCAGGCTCAGAGCTTGATCTTGGCTTCGTGCGCCTGCTGGTCGGCATGGTACGAAGAGCGCACCAGCGGGCCGGAAGCCACGTTCTTGAAGCCCATCTTGTAGCCTTCCTCGGCGAACCAGGCAAAGGTGTCGGGGTGCACGAAACGCTGCACCGGCAGGTGGCTGCGCGACGGTTGCAGGTACTGACCGAGGGTAAGCATGTCGATGTCATGCTCGCGCATGCGGTGCATCACTTCGATCACTTCTTCGTCGGTTTCACCCAGGCCCAGCATCAGGCCCGACTTGGTGGGTACATGCGGCACTAACTGCTTGAACTTCTGCAACAGGTCCAGCGACCAGTCGTAGTCAGAGCCCGGGCGCGCGGCCTTGTACAGGCGCGGCACGGTTTCGAGGTTGTGGTTGAACACATCCGGCGGCTCTTGCGCAGTGATTTCCAGTGCCACGTCCATACGCCCGCGGTAGTCCGGCACCAGGGTTTCCAGTTGCACGCCTGGCGACAGCGCGCGGATTTCGCGGATGCAGTCGGCAAAGTGCTGGGCACCACCGTCACGCAGGTCGTCGCGGTCTACCGAAGTGATCACCACGTACTTCAGGCGCAGGTCAGCGATGGCGACCGCCAGGTTTTTCGGCTCGTCCAGGTCCAGCGGCTTCGGCCGGCCGTGGCCTACGTCGCAGAACGGGCAACGACGGGTGCAGATGTCACCCATGATCATGAAGGTGGCGGTGCCGCCCGAGAAGCACTCACCCAGGTTCGGGCAGGAAGCTTCCTCGCACACGCTGTGCAGCTTGTGCTTGCGCAGCAGTTGCTTGATGCGGTCGACCTCCGGCGAGACGGGGATACGCACGCGAATCCAGTCGGGCTTTTTCGGCAACTCGTCGGTCGGGATGATTTTCACCGGGATGCGCGCCACCTTCTCGGCGCCACGCAGCTTGACCCCGGCTTCCACCTTCTTCGGCGCTGGGCGCGGGGTGGCATCCTGGGTAGGTATCAGGTTGGGCACGGCTTCTTGCACAGTTGTCATATTCAGTCGATTCCGCCCGTGAGGGTCGTCTGCTCAGCGTAGTCGAGGTGCTTGACCAGCTGTCCGCGCAGCCTTGTCCTGACCTCGTCGAGTTCGATCGGGCCTGCCAGGTCACGTAGCTGGGTCATCGCCAGCCCCGCATAACCGCAGGGGTTGATTCGGCGGAATGGCGCAAGGTCCATGTCCACGTTCAGGGCAAGGCCGTGAAACGAACGGCCGTTGCGAATTCGCAGGCCGAGGGAGGCGATTTTCGCTCCATCGACATAGACGCCCGGCGCATCGGGCTTGGCTGAAGCCTGCACGCCATAGCTGGCCAGCAGGTCGATGAGGGTCTGCTCGATACGGCTGACCAGCTCACGTACACCAAAACCCAGCCGGCGTACATCCAGCAGCAGGTAGGCCACCAACTGCCCGGGGCCATGGTAAGTCACCTGGCCGCCGCGGTCGGTCTGCACCACCGGGATGTCACCCGGCACCAGCAGGTGCTCGGCCTTGCCGGCCTGGCCCTGGGTAAAGACCGCAGGGTGCTCGACCAGCCAGATTTCATCCTGGCTGGCCGGACTGCGCTGCTCGGTGAAGCGCCGCATGGCCTCCAGCACCGGTTGGTAGGGCTGCAGGCCAAGCTCGCGAAAACCGAGGCAGGCGGGCATCAGAGCACCATTTTCACGATACCGGTAGCGCGCAGGGCGCTGTTGATATCGTGCAGCTGGTTCTCGCTTTCGGCAACGATGTGCAGTTGCACGGTGGTGTACTTGCCTTCCTTGCTCTGGCGTTCGGCCAGGGTGGAAAGGTCGACTTTGGCGTGCTTGCTGAGAATCTCGATAACCGTGTCCTTGAAGCCGACAACGGTGTCACCGATGACTTTGATCGGGTAATCGGCGCAAGGGAATTCGATCTTGTGCGACTTGACGTCTGGTTCGCTCATGGCGGAAACGGCCTCGTAAGCCGTGGCAACAACACCCCCGCGTGATGCGCGGGGGTGTGCAGGTCACGTATCAGTTGAACAACCCGTAGAAGAATAGACGGATGCTATCCCACATACGGCGGAAGAAACCACCTTCCTCGACGCCATCGAGGGCGATCAGGTCAGCGCTGTGAACCACTTTCTCGTCCAGTTTGACTTCCACTTTGCCGATCACGTCACCTTTGGCGATTGGCGCGGTGAGCTGCGGGTTCATGGTCATCGTGGCGACCAGGCGCTTGAGCTGGCCTTTAGGCATGGTCATGGTCAGGTCGTCGGCCAGGCCGGCCTTGACTTGGCCAGTGGCGCCCTTCCACACCGGCGCCTGGGTCAGCTCGGTGCCCTTCTGGTAGAAGGTCTGGGTTTCGAAGAAGCGGAAGCCGTAGGTCAGCAGCTTCTGGGTTTCGGCAGCACGCGCTTGTTCGCTGTTGGTGCCGAACACCACCGCGATCAGGCGCTGGCCATCGCGTACCGCCGAAGCCACCATGCAGTAGCCTGCTTCTTCGGTGTGGCCGGTTTTCAGGCCGTCGACGGTCTTGTCACGCCACAGCAGCAGGTTGCGGTTAGGCTGCTTGATGTTGTTCCAGAAGAACTCTTTCTGCGAATAGATGGCGTAGTGCGCCGGGTCGACGTTGATGATCGCCCGGGCCAGTACCGCCATGTCATGGGCCGACGAGTAGTGGTCCGGGTTCGGCAGGCCAGTCGGGTTCATGAAGTGGCTGTTGGTCATGCCCAGGTCGGCCGCGGTCTTGTTCATCATGTCGGCGAAGGCATCTTCGCTGCCGGCGATGTGCTCGGACAGGGCGACCGAGGCATCGTTGCCGGACTGGATGATGATGCCGTGCAGCAGGTCGCTGACGGAGACCTGGCTGCCAACCTTGATGAACATGCGCGAACCGCCGGTACGCCAGGCGTTTTCACTGACGGTAACCGGGTCGTTCTCGCCGATCTGGCCACGGCGGATGTCTAGGGTGGCGATGTAGGCGGTCATCAGCTTGGTCAGGCTGGCTGGCGGCAGGCGCTCGTCACCGTTGTTTTCGACCAGCACGTTGCCGCTGGACGCGTCCATGAGTACGTAGGACTTGGCTGCCAGTTGCGGTGGTGCCGGTGTCATCTGCTCGGCCGCGAAGGCAGCAGGCGTGATCAGCAGCAGTACAGGCAGGCAAAGTCGTTTGGCAAGGTTGGTGATGTTCATCCGTCTCTCGAAAATCGCTAATGGTCTGATGTTCCCTGGGCAACATCATGCGCCCAGCGCCAGTCAGTCTAGTTTTATGGCCAGAGGCCTGGCCCGCTACAGTGCGGCTTGATGTCGCTGCGGGCAAAAGCCGACATTGTACATGGCCGAGCCCGGCAGTTCATGACAAAACCGACAGCAAGAGTTTCAAGCTGCAAGCCGAAAGACAAAGCGGGTGGGCGCAGGGGCTTCTTGCAGCTTGCAGCCGGTTGCTTGTAGCTGAGCTCAGTCTGTGACCAGCTTGGCCTGCCCCAAGTTCGCCAGGCGGATGCTGTCCTGGGCTTGCTGGATCTCGCCCTGGCTGCCGATCGGCCCCAGCCGCACGCGGTGCAGGGTCTGCTGGTTACGCACGATCGAGCTGATGAACACCGGCGCGCTGACCATGGTGCTGAGCTTGGAGCGCAGCAATTCGGCGGCATCCGGGTTGGCGAAGGCACCCACCTGCAGGAAGCTGCCGCCATTGCCACCCGGGACGTTGTTGCCCCCTACCTGTACCGGCACCACCGGCGCCGCGTGCTGCTGCGGCGGCGGCGTCCATTGCTCGACCCGCCCGGTCGTGGCCGGCACCGCCTGGGTCTGGGCCACCTGGGGCTCCTTCAGCACCATCGGTGGGGTCTGGCCACGCTGGGCCCACCATTGCTGCGGGTCGATGCCCTCGACACGCACGTGTGCGGTGCCGATTTCGGCATAGCCGAGCTTTTTCGCTGCGGCATAGGACAGGTCGATGATGCGGTCGGAATAGAACGGCCCACGGTCATTGACCCGCAGAATCACGCTACGGCCGTTGGCCAGGTTGGTCACGCGCACATAGGCCGGCAGCGGCAAGGTCTTGTGCGCGGCACTCATGCCGTACAGGTCGTACAGCTCACCATTGGCGGTGTTCTGCCCGTGAAACTTGGTGCCGTACCAGGACGCGGTACCCTCGGCGCGGTAGTTGCGCGAGTCCTGCATGGGGTAGTAGGTCTTGCCCAGCACCGTGTAGGGGTTGGCCTTGTAGTTACCCGTGTGCACGGTCGGCGTGGCGTCGGGGATCTTGTTCACATCCACGTCCCACCACGGCGCGCCATCCTTGTGTGCCCGGTTGATATCCAGGCCCGGCTGGCTGCGTACCACGTTGCCGCTGCTTTTTTGCGGGGCCGGGCGGTTGGAAGAGCAACTGGCCAGCACCAGGCCAACGGCGAGGCAGGTGAGCAGCTTGAAAGAGTGTGCAGAGATGATTGCGCGCATTACTTGACGCCCCGTACTTGAACCAGCTGTTCCGCGAGCTGATGCACCGCCATGGCATACATCACGCTGCGGTTGTAGCGAGTGATCGCGTAGAAGTTCTTCAGCCCCATCCAGTACTCGGGGCCATTGTCGCCTTCGAGCCGGAAGGCCGTAACTGACAGATCATCGCGCAGCGAATCATGAACCGACCAG
The DNA here is from genome assembly GCF_001320345.1 of Pseudomonas sp. NBRC 111127. Lineage (NCBI taxonomy): Bacteria > Pseudomonadati > Pseudomonadota > Gammaproteobacteria > Pseudomonadales > Pseudomonadaceae > Pseudomonas > Pseudomonas sp. NBRC 111127. The sequence goes on from NZ_BCBD01000123.1 coordinate 5,022, forward strand.
CCAAGCGCGCGCAACTCCCCCGCGGTCTTGACCGGCTCGATACCGGTGGTCAGGCCTTCGTCGGCGCGCGCACCTTCTACCCAGGCGCGGCTGACCACGCCTTCGCCGGCTACCCAGCCGTGGCGCTTGAAGTAGTTGGCCACGCTGCCAATGGCATCGTCCGGGTTGTTCCAGATGTTGATGTGGCCGTCACCGTCGAAGTCCACCGCGTAGTTGCGAAAACTGCTCGGCATGAACTGTGGAAGGCCCATGGCACCGGCGTAGGAGCCTTTGAGGGTCAACGGGTCCAGCTGCTCGTCGCGCGCCAACAGCAGGAACTCACGCAGCTCCTTGCGGAAGAACTCGGCGCGCGGCGGGTAGTCGAAGCCCAGCGTCGACAGGGCATCGATCACCCGGTAGTTGCCGGTGTTGCGGCCGAAGAAGGTTTCGACACCGATGATCGCGACGATATATTGCGCCGGCACCCCGTATTCCTGCTCCGCGCGGGCCAGCACCGCCTCGTGCTGACGCCAGAAGTCCACCCCACGGGCAATGCGCGCATCGGTGATGAACATCGGCCGGTAGTCCTTCCACGGCTTTACCCGCTCGGCAGGGCGCGAGATGGCATCCAGAATCGACTGCTTGCGCTGCACCTCACGGAACACACCCATCAGCTGCTCCGGGGCAAAACCGTAGTCACGGCTCATTTCGCCCACCAGCTCGGCCACCTGTGGCGAACCCTCATAGTCCCCGGCATGGGCCAGCTGTACAGCGCCGAACAGGCCCACCGCGCCGACCCACGGCGCACAACGGGCAGCCCAGTTACGCACTGCTTGCATCAAATTGTTCACCTTTTTCAAACCTGTGCGATCCATTTTCGGTGCGTATGGATCGACATGAGAACGCCAAACGCTGACAGCAGCGTTACCAAGGATGTTCCGCCATAGCTGATAAAGGGCAGCGGCACGCCCACTACGGGCAGCAGGCCGCTGACCATGCCGATATTGACGAATACGTAGACAAAGAAGGTCATGGTCAGGCTACCTGCCAGCAGCTTGCCGAACAGGGTCTGGGCCTGGGCGGTAATCATCAGGCCACGGCCGATCAGCAGCAGGTAGACGATCAGCAGCAGGCAGATACCGACCAGGCCGAACTCCTCGCCGAGCACGGCGATGATGAAGTCGGTATGGCTTTCCGGAAGGAAGTCCAGGTGCGACTGGGTGCCGAGCAGCCAGCCTTTGCCGAACACCCCGCCCGAACCGATTGCCGCCTTGGACTGGATGATGTTCCAGCCGGTGCCCAGCGGGTCGCTTTCCGGGTCGAGGAAGGTCAGTACCCGCTGCTTCTGATAGTCGTGCATGACAAAGAACCACATCGCCACCGCCACCGGCACCGCCGCTGCCAATACGCTGAGGATCCAGCGCCAGCGCAGGCCACCCATGAACAGCACGAAGGCGCCCGATGCCAGGATCAGCAGTGCGGTGCCCAGGTCGGGCTGGCGCACGATCAGAATGAATGGCACGCCGATCAGCACCAGGCTGATGGCCACGTGCTTCAGGTGCGGCGGCAAGGTGCGCTTGGACAGGTACCAGGCAATGGTCGCCGGCATGATGATCTTCATGAATTCCGAGGGCTGGAAGCGGATCACCCCCGGGATGTTGATCCAGCGCGTGGCGCCCATGGCGTTATGGCCCATCACGTCCACCACCACCAGCAGCAGCACCCCGGTGAGGTAGGCCAGCGGCACCCAGCGGGCCATGAAGCGCGGCTCCAGCTGGGCGATGACGAACATCGACACCAGACCGATGCCGAACGAGGTCGCCTGCTTGAGCAGCAGGTCCCAGTTCTTGCCGCTGGCCGAATACAGCACGAACAGGCTGCCGGCGGCGAGGGTCAGCAGAATGATCAGCAAGGGGCCGTCGACATGAATGCGCTGCAGGAAGCTGGCGCGCCGACGCATCACATCCTCACTGGAGAGCATGCGATCGAAATTGTTCATCACAGGGCTGATTCCTGGGTAGCGGTAGCAGGCGCGAACTCGGGCTTGAGACGGCCATTTTCGTCGAGCAGCCAGGCGTCCATGATCTGGCGGACCACCGGTGCCGCAACACCCGAACCGGACTCGCCGTTCTCGACCATCACCGACACCACGATCTGCGGGGCTTCGGCTGGAGCGAAGGCAACGAACAGGGCGTGGTCACGGTGGCGCTCCTGGAGTTTGTTACGGTCGTACTTTTCACCCTGCTTGATCGCCACTACCTGGGCGGTACCGCTCTTGCCGGCGATGCGGTACTGGGCACCGAGGGCGGCCTTGCGTGCGGTACCGCGGGCGTTGTGCATCACCTGCTCCATGCCATGGGTGACCTTGGCCCAGTCCGACTTGTCCCGCAGCACGATATTCGCCATGGGGTTTTCGTCCACCGGCGGCTGGCCTTCGATGGTCTTGGCCAGGTGCGGGCGGTTCCATACGCCTTTGTTGGCGATCAGCGCAGTGGCCTGGGCCAGTTGCAACGGCGTCGCCTGCATGTAGCCCTGGCCAATGCCCAGGATCAGGGTTTCACCGGGGAACCAGGCCTGGCGGCGGGTGGCGCGCTTCCATTCCCGCGATGGCATCAGCCCGGCAGATTCCTCGAACATGTCCAGCGATACCCGCTGGCCGATGCCGAACTTGTTCATGTAACTGGACAGCCGGTCGATGCCCATCTTGTGCGCAAGGTCGTAGAAGTAGGTGTCGTTGGAGCGCATGATCGCGGTGTCCAGGTCGACCCAGCCATCACCCGAGCGGTTCCAGTTACGGTATTTGTGGTCGTAGTTGGGCAGTTGGTAGTAGCCAGGGTCGAATACCCGGCTACTGGCGTTGACCACACCGCTGTCCAGGCCGGCAATCGCCACCGCCGGCTTGATGGTGGAGCCCGGCGGGTACAAGCCGCGCAACACGCGGTTGAACAGCGGCCGGTCGATCGAATCACGCAACTCGGCATACGCCTTGAAGCTGATGCCGGTGACGAACAGGTTGGGATCGAAGCTTGGCTGGCTGACCATGGCCAGAACCTCGCCAGTGCGCGGGTCCAGCGCCACCACGGCGCCCCGGCGGCCACCCAGGGCGGCCTCGGCGGCTTCCTGCAGCTTGATGTCCAGGCTCAGCACGATGTCCTTGCCCGGCTTGGGGTCGGTGCGCTTGAGCACCCGCAGCACGCGGCCGCGGGCGTTGGTCTCGACTTCCTCGTAACCGACCTGGCCGTGCAGCGCATCCTCGTAGAAGCGCTCGATGCCGGTCTTGCCGATATGGTGGGTACCGCTGTAGTTCACCGGGTCGAGGGTTTTCAGCTCTTTCTCGTTGATCCGCCCCACGTAACCCACCGAGTGGGCGAAGTGCGCCCCCTGTGGGTAATGCCGCACCAGCTGCGCGACCACCTCGACACCCGGCAGGCGGAACTGGTTTACCGCCACCCGGGCAATCTGTTCTTCGTTGAGCTCGAACAGGATCGGCACCGGCTCGAACGGCCGGCGGCCCTGGCGCATGCGCTTCTCGAACAGGGCGCGGTCGTCTTCGGTCAATTCCAGGACTTCGACGATGGTGTCCAGTACTTCCTGCCAGTTCCCCGCGCTTTCGCGGGTCATCGACAGGCTGAAACTGGGCCGGTTGTCGGCCACGATCACGCCGTTACGGTCGAAGATCAACCCGCGGGTCGGCGGGATCGGCTGCACATGCACCCGGTTGTTCTCCGACAGCGTGGAGTGGTAGTCGTACTGGATGATCTGCAGGTAGTACAGCCGCGCGATCAGCACGCACACCAGCAGCACCACCGCGATTGCGCCGACCACGACGCGGTTACGCACCAGGCGGGCGTCTTTCTCGTGGTCCTTGAGACGGATCGGCTGCGACATCGGACGGCTTACAGGCTCATTTGTGGTAAGGGTGCCCGGACAACACGGTCCAGGCGCGGTAGATCTGCTCGCCGATGAGTATCCTTACCAACGGGTGTGGCAGGGTCAGCGGCGACAGCGACCAGCGTTGCTCGGCGCGCGCGCAAACCTCAGGCGCCAGGCCCTCCGGGCCGCCCACCATCAAATTGACCGTGCGCGCGTCCAGCCGCCAGCGATCCAGCTCGCCCGCCAGTTGCTCGGTACTCCAGGGCTTGCCATGGACCTCCAGGGTAACGATGCGTTCCCCGGGCTGCACCTTGCTCAGCATGGCCTCGCCCTCCTGACGGATCAGGCGGGCGACGTCGGCATTCTTGCCACGGGTGTTCAGCGGAATTTCCACCAGCTCCAGCGACAGCTCGGCGGGCAGGCGCTTGGCATATTCATGCCAGCCTTCCTCGACCCACTTCGGCATGCGCGAGCCGACCGCAATCAGGCGCAAACGCACGGCGCTGCCCTTATTCGCGGTCTTTGAGCTTGTCGGAGTACTCGTGGGCATGGTCCGGGCTGTGGTGCTTGCCATCGGCAGCACGGCTTTGCTCGGCGCCTTGCCACAGGCGCTCCAGGTCGTAGAACTGGCGCGCAGCGGCGGTCATCATGTGCACGATGACGTCGTTCAGGTCCAGCAGCACCCAATCGCTGTCGCCCTTGCCTTCTTCGCCCAGAGGCTGTGCGCCCTTGGCCTTGACGGCTTCACGGACCTTTTCGGCCATGGCGTTGATCTGGCGGTTGGAGGTACCGGTGGCAATGATCATGTAATCGGTCAGGCTGTGCTTCTCGCGCACGTCGATGACCTGGATGTCCTGGGCCTTAACGTCTTCCAGCGCGGCCTTGGTCACTGCGACCAGTTCTTCGCCGTAAATTTTCTGCTTGGTCATATAAAACTCGTTCAACTCGTTGGATGAGGCGCCAGGGGCGCCGTCAGTTGGGCGCACGATACAGTTCGTGCGCCTCGATATAGGCCAGTACGGCGTCCGGCACCAGGAACCTCACCGATTTGCCGCTGGCCAGCAGCTGTCGGATCTGTGTAGCCGACACCGCAAGCGGTGTCTGCCAGACGAACGAAATATTTCCCGCCGGGCCGGACATGGCGGTGGGATCGCTCTCCGAGCGCGCAGCCAGCAGGTTGCGCAGCTCGTCAGGGGGTTCTACGTCGGCATCCGGGCGTTGCAGCACCAGAATGTGACAGTGTTGCAGCAATTCTTCCCAGCGGTGCCAGTTGGGCAAGCCACAGAAGGCATCCCAGCCCAGCACCAGGAACAACTGGTCGTTACCGGCCAGTTCGGCACGGACCGACTCCAGTGTGTCGATGGTGTACGACGGCTTGTCACGCTCGAGCTCGCGGGCGTCGACGCTCAGGCAGGCCACCCCTTGTACTGCTTCGCGCACCATGGCCAGGCGGTCTTGCGCGGCCACCTGCGGGGTATCGCGGTGCGGCGGCCGGGCATTGGGCAGCAGGCGCAGTTCGTCCAGCCCCATGAACTCGGCCACTTCCAGCGCGCTGCGCAGGTGGCCGATGTGCACCGGATCGAACGTTCCGCCGAGAATGCCGATGCGCCGGACTGCCTGGGCTTTGCTCAACTCAGCAGGACCCCTGACCGCGCAACTGGCCGTCACCGATGACGACGTATTTTTCGCAGGTCAGCCCCTCCAGGCCGACGGGGCCGCGGGCATGCAGCTTGTCGGTGGAAATGCCGATTTCCGCGCCCAGCCCGTACTCGAAGCCATCGGCGAAACAGGTTGGGGTGTTGAGCATGACCGATGCCGAATCGACCTCGGCCATGAACTGGCGGGCTTCGCCTTGGTGTTCGCTGATGATCGAGTCGGTGTGGTGCGAGCCATAGTGATTGATGTGTTCGATAGCCTGGTCCAGGCCGTCGACCACGCGGATCGCCAGGATCGCGTCCAGGTACTCGGTGTGCCAGTCGTCTTCGGTAGCCGGTTCGGCGTCGATGATTGCCTGGGTGCGCTCGCAACCCCGCAGTTCCACGCCTTTGTCCCGGAAGCGGCGGGCCATTTCCGGCAGGAAGCGCTCGGCCACCTGCTGGTCGACCAGCAGCGTTTCCATGGCCCCGCAAATGCCGTAGCGGTATGTCTTGGCGTTGAATGCCACATTCCAGGCCTTGTCCAGGTCGGCATGCTGGCTGACATAGATGTGGCAGATACCGTCCAGGTGCTTGATCACCGGCACACGGGCATCGCGGCTGATGCGCTCGATGAGGCCACGGCCACCACGGGGGACGATGACATCGACGAACGCAGGCATGCTGATCAGCGCGCCCACGGCCTCGCGGTCGGTGGTTTCGACCACCTGGACCACCGCGGCCGGCAGGTCGGCAGCGGCCAGGCCACGCTGGATGCAGGTGGCGATGGCGCGGTTGGAATGAATGGCTTCGGAGCCCCCACGCAGGATGGTGGCGTTACCCGACTTCAGGCACAGGCTGGCGGCATCGATGGTCACGTTGGGGCGCGACTCGTAGATAATCCCGATCACCCCCAGTGGCGTACGCATCTTGCCGACTTGGATGCCCGATGGGCGGTAGCTCATGTCCCGGATGGCGCCCACCGGGTCCGGCAGACTGGCCACCTGGCGCAGGCCGGTGATCATGCCGTCGATGCGGGCCGGGGTCAGCGCCAGGCGGTCCAGCAGCGCAGGCTCCAGGCCATTGGCACGGCCGGCGGCCAGGTCCAGTTCGTTGGCAGCGGTGAGCTCGGCGCGGGCAGCATCCAGCGCATCGGCGGCGGCCAACAGGGCGCGGTTCTTCTGCGCAGTGCTGGCACGGCCGATGACCCGGGACGCCTCGCGGGCAGCGCGACCCAGGCGGGTCATATAGTCAAGAACGGACTCAGTCATGGGTTCGGTGTCTTGGCGAAGGGGAAATCGGCTGATTATAACTGCCGCGCAGGTATACGCCCAGCGGTGGGTGGCGGATGGTCGAAAATGGCCTGGGCAATATGCAGGAAAGATGTAACCTCTCTTATCGAAATCACTCTCCTGCTGTGGCCCTTTCGCGGGCGCGCCCGCTCCCACAGGGATTTCACAAGGCCTTGGGCCATGCAGTACCTGTGGGAGCGGGCATGCCCGCGAAGGGGCCGGCCCCGCCAACACCACACTCGATTCAGCCTCGATTAAGCCATTCATTGCTATTATCCGGCGTCCCCAAACCGCGAACAGCCCGCATGCCAGCCCTGCCCGACAGCTTTTTCGACCGCGACGCCCAAACCCTGGCCAAAGCCCTGCTGGGCAAGGTCATCCGCCATCGCCAGGGCGACCTGTGGCTGGCGGCGCGCATCATCGAAACCGAGGCCTACTACCTCACCGACAAAGGCAGCCATGCCTCGCTCGGCTACACCGAGAAGCGCAAGGCGCTGTTCCTCGATGGCGGGCATATCTACATGTACTACGCGCGCGGCGGCGACTCGCTGAACTTCAGCGCCCACGGCCCTGGCAACGCAGTGCTCATCAAGTCCGCCTATCCTTGGCAGGACGCCCGCTCGGGCCCCAACAGCCTGGCCCAGATGCAACTGAACAACCCCGATGCCAGTGGCAAGCTGCGCCCGCCGGAACGCCTGTGCGCCGGGCAAACGCTGCTGTGCCGCGCCCTGGGCTTGAAAGTGCCACAGTGGGACGCCCGGCGCTTCGACGCCGAGCGCCTGTATGTGGAGGATTGTGGCAGCCCCGTGCCGAAGGTGATCCAGGCCACCCGCCTGGGTATCCCGCACGGGCGCGACGAGCACCTGCCATACCGCTTCGTCGATGCCGAGTACGCGCGTTTCTGCACGCGGAACCCCTTGCGCCGCGGCCAAGTCGAAGGTCGCGATTTCTTCATTCTCGAACAAGGAAGCTGACCATGGGCCAATGGCTCGACAGCCTGACCGGCTGGCTCAGCGCCAACCCCCAGTGGCTTGGCGTGGCGATTTTCCTGGTGGCCTGCGTCGAATGCCTGGCCATCGCCGGCATCATCGTGCCGGGTACGGTGCTGCTGTTCGCCGTGGCGGTACTGGCCGGTAGCGGCACCTTCAGCCTGGGCGAGACCTTGCTGCTGGGTTTTCTCGGCGGGCTGCTGGGCGACGCCCTGTCATACACGGTGGGCAAGTACTTCCACCAGAACATCCGCCGGCTGCCATTGCTGCGCCATCACCCGGAGTGGATCGGCAGTGCCGAAACCTACTTCCAGCGCTACGGCATCGCCAGCCTGCTGGTCGGCCGCTTCATCGGCCCGCTGCGCCCCATGCTGCCGATGGTCGCCGGCATGTTCGACATGCCGCTGCCACGCTTCATCGCCGTCAGCCTGGTGGCCGGCGCGGGTTGGTCAGTGGCCTACCTGCTGCCTGGCTGGGCCACGGGGGCTGCCATGCGCCTACCCTTGCCAGAGGGCTTCTGGCTGGACGCCGGCATCCTCGCCGGCGGCCTGGCCGTGTTGATCGGCCTGAGCCTGAACAGCAGCATTCGCGATCAACGCCACGGCACCCGGCTGGTTGCCGGCTTGAGCCTGATCGCCCTGGCCGGCATTTTTCTGGGCTGGCCGTACCTGCATGAATTCGACCAAGGCGTGATGACCCTGGTGCAGGAGCACCGCAGCCAGGCCATCGATGGCACCGTGGTCCTGGTCACCCGCCTGGGCGACTTCAGAACCCAACTGTTCCTGGGCGGCTTGCTGACGGGCCTGTTGCTACTGGCCCGGCAATGGCGTCACGCCGTGTTCGCCGGCGGCGCGCTGATGGGCACGGCAATCGCCAATGGCACCCTCAAATGGCTGTTTGCCCGTGCCCGGCCCGAGGTACTGAGCGACCCGCTGACCAGCTACAGCATGCCCAGCGGGCACAGCTCGGCATCGTTTGCCTTCTTCCTGGTGATGGCGGTGCTGGCCGGGCGCGGTCAGCCGCCGCGGATGCGCCTGACCTGGGTGATGCTGGGCTGCATTCCAGCGCTGGCGATTGCCTTGTCGCGGGTCTACCTGGGTGCTCACTGGCCCACCGATATCCTCGCCGGGGCCCTGCTGGCCTGCTGCGTGTGCGCCTTCAGCCTGACCCTGGTGCAGTACCGCCAGCCGCTGCCGGCCTTGCCGCAGCGGGTATGGTGGCTGGTGTTGCCGGCCTGCGTGGCGCTGCTGGCCTTTTTTGCCATGCATGCACTGCCGCAGGCGTTGGCCAGGTATCACTATTGATGTTGCCGGCCTGTTGATGGGGCAAGCCGCTACCACACAGGCTCCGCTACCAACAGGCCGGCGCAGGCAACTCTCTCCTCAGGCAAACAGCTCGCCCTGAATCCGCTCCAGCAATTTCTGGATCTCGCCCAGCCGCTGCTGCGGCGAGTCGAGGCTCAGCAAGTCCAGCTTGTCTTCTTCCATGAACGGCAGCAGGTAAGCCAGCTGGTTGGCCAGCGCCTGGCGCCCGTCCAGCGGGCGCGGCATGTCCAGCGCCTCGACCATCGGGTGCTCACCCAAGGCCACCAGCAGCGCCACCAGGTCATCGTCCGCTTCCAGCAACGGGCTGTCGGCCTGCTCGGCCAGCCACTGCACCTGCCCTACCAGCAACTGGTCCTTTTGCACCTCGGTGCTGTCCAGGTTGAAGCGCCGCACGCCTTCGACGCGAATGCCCAGCAAGCCGTTGTCCTGCTGTACGAAATCGCGGATCAGCGCCTCGCAGCCGATCGAGGCGACCGTCGGCGGCGCCTTGCCCACCTGCTCGCCCTCCAGGATGCACACCACGCCAAACCCTTCGCCCTGCTTCATGCAGCGCCCGATCATGTCGAGGTAGCGCGCCTCGAAAATCTGCAAGTCGAGAAAGCAGCCAGGAAACAGCACGGTATTGAGCGGAAACAGCGGTAGCGTCATCACCAGTCCTCAGGCCACCAGGCTCACCGCCAACGGCAGGAACACCGCCGTGGCTACGCCCATCAGGCTCATTGCAAGCGCGGCAAAGGCGCCGCATTCGTCACTTTCCTGCAGGGCCACCGAAGTGCCCACCGCGTGCGCAGTCACCCCCAGCGACATGCCGCGGGCTTCCGGGCTGTGCACGCCAACACGGCTGAGCAGCGCCGGGCCGAAGATGGCGCCGATTACCCCGGTAATCAGTACGAACACCGCTGCCAGGGCAGCGACCCCGCCAATCTGTTCGGCCACCAGCATGGCAATCGGCGAGGTGACCGACTTGGGCGCCATGGTCATCAGGATCATGTGCTCGGCACCGAACCACCAGCCCAGCAGCAGGCAACACAGGGTGGCAAACAGCCCCCCGACTACCAGCGTAGTAAAGATGGGCCAGAACAACTGCCGGATGCGCCGCAGGTTGAGGTACAAAGGCACCGCCAGGGCCACGGTGGCCGGGCCCAGCAGAGTATTCATGATTTGCGTGCTGTTGCGGTATTCGCTGTAGTCGATGCCGCACGCCAGCAGCACGCCGATCACCAGCAGCATCGACACCAACACCGGCTGCAGGAAGATCCAGCGCGTCTTGTCGTAGGCGGCGAGCACCAGTTGGTAGGCCGCCAGGGTGAGACCGATGCCAAACAAAGGGTGGTGCACGACTGCATCCAGGGCGCCTTGCCAGTCAAGCATCATGGCTGCTCCTCGCGCTTGCTCTGGCGCTGGATCAGTTTCTGCATCAGCACCCCGACGAAAACCAAGGTCAGCAGGCAGGAAATCAGCAGGGCGCCGACAATCGCCCAGAAGTCGGCAGCGATATCCCGGGCATAGACCATCACCCCCACCGCCGGCGGCACCAGCAACAGCGGCAGGTAGCGCAGCAGGCTGCTGGCCGCTTCATTCAGCGGCTTGCCAACCTCGCCGCGGGCCATGAGGAAGCCCAACAGCAGCAACAGGCCAATGATCGGGCCCGGCAAAACCGGCAGCAACAGGTGGTTGATCGCCGTTCCCAACAGCTGGAACAGCACCAGCCAGGTCAGACCACGCAACAGCATAAGCATCTCCCTTGGGCATGGCGCCATTATAAGCACGCCGTGCTATAGATCGATATTCGCCGAAAAGCGGACAACTTGACTGCAATGGCCGAGCGTGCTGATCTTGCACTTTCGTACCAACTGACAACCTGGAGAGTCCGCGATGCCCTATGTACCGGTTACAGAGCTTTCGCAATACGTTGGTAAGGAACTGGGCCGCTCGGCCTGGCTGAAGATCGACCAGCAGCGCATCAACCTGTTCGCCGAAGC
>NZ_BCBD01000124.1:0-16091 GCF_001320345.1 Pseudomonas sp. NBRC 111127
GGCGGTCAGGGTCATGAATGCGCCGGTGGACTGCTGGTGCGGCACGCTGGCACGCACCCAGGCTTCACTCACGGTGGTCTGGGCCAGGGCCGGCAGTGCCAGCCCGGCAAGGGCCAGGGCAGCCAAGCCGCGTTTGATCGGTTGCATCAACATTCAGCAGATCTCCATCAGGGTGACCAGGTCTTCGGCGCATTCCTTGGCTGTCAGGGAATGGCCCAGGCTCAGGCGCAGGGTGCCACGTGTATCGTAGACGTAGCTGGTGGACGAATGAGAAATGGTGTAGGTGTCCCCGGCCGGGACTTTCTCGTAGAACACCTTGAATTCCTTGGCTACTGCGGCAATTTCTTCGGGGGTGCCGGTCAGTGCGATGAACGTGGGGTCAAAGGCCTTGACGTAGGCATCGAGCACCTCGGGGGTGTCACGCTCCGGGTCCAGGGTGATGAACACCACTTGGAACAGGTCGCGGTCGCGGCCGCGCAGGGTCTTGCGGATCTGCGCCGCACGCGCCAGCGTGGTCGGGCAGATCGCCGGGCACTGGGTGAAGCCGAAGAAAATCATGGGCATGCTGCCGTAGAAGCTCGACAGGGTACGCACGTTGCCTTGCGGGTCCTTGAGGCTGAACTTGCGCCCGAGGATCTCGTTGCTCATGTTCTTGCCGTACTTGAACTCGAGCCCCCGCGCCGGGCTGCAGCCCGCCAGCAGGCCGAGCCCGAGAACGCCCATGCCGGCGACGACTGCCCGCCGGCTATATAGATCATTCATGAAACCATCCTTTACAGGGAAGGTGCCGGCCCTCGGGACGGGCCGGTCGAAAAACCGGGGCATTCTGGCATGACACCCAGAGGGGTTCTACCCGACCTGGGCAGGTAAGGCCTGCAGCCCTTGAAATACGGGCTGCGGCCTGTTGTCGCAGGGCTTGAAAACGTAACACTTTATTGCTAAGTGTGCAGACTTTAGCGGCCTGTTCAGGCGCGGCCTCGTGTCGCGATCGGGCTGCAACGCAGCCCGAGCAAGCATGCGCCAAGGCAACGGTGCGGCTGCAGCCCCGCAGCCGCCGGAAGGCTTAGTAGTAGGCGTTTTCTTTCTGGCTGTGGTCAGTCACGTCACGCACGCCCTTCAGCTCCGGGATACGCTCGAGCAGGGTGCGCTCGATGCCTTCTTTCAAAGTTACGTCAGCCTGGCCGCACCCTTGGCAACCACCGCCAAACTGCAGCACAGCAATGCCGTCGTCCACTACATCTACCAGGCTGACCTGGCCGCCATGGCTGGCCAGACCAGGGTTGATCTCGGTCTGCAGGTAGTAGTTGATGCGCTCGTTGATCGGGCTGTCTTCATTGACCATCGGCACCTTGGCGTTCGGCGCCTTGATGGTCAGCTGGCCACCCATGCGGTCGGTGGCGTAATCGACCAGGGCATCTTCCAGGAACGGCACGCTGACCGCATCCAGGTAAGCGGTAAAGTTCTTGAGGCCAACGGCGGTGTCGTCAGGCTTCTCTTCGCCCGGCTTGCAGTAGGCGATGCAGGTTTCGGCGTACTGGGTGCCCGGCTGGGTGATGAAAATACGAATGCCGATGCCAGGCGTGTTCTGCTTGGAGAGCAGATCGGCCAGGTAGTCATGGGCGGCGTCGGTAATGGTTATAGCGCTCATGTAGGTTCCTCACAGACTTGCCGCCAAGTGTACGCCAACCGGCGCATCGAACAAAGTCCTAGTATTTGACTCGGGAAAGCGCATAGGCCGGCTCGCCCCCTCGCGGCCCCGCCAGCCACGCCTGCATGCGCCGGTACAGGCCACGTTCCAGCCAGCAATAGCTGAACCACGACATTAGTCCAATGGACGGCACGCACACCGCGAAGACCCAGTAAGGGTTGAGTTGCAGGCGCTGGCTGGCGAACCAGCCGGCATACAGCACCAGCACATGGATCAGGTACACGGAATACGAGCAGTCGCCCAGCGCCTTGAGCAGCCGGTTGCCTTTGAACATCGGTTCCAGGGCGATGAAGGCCAGCACGATCATTGCGCTCGGCACGCCCCAATGCAGCAAGCGCTGCGATGCATCGAGGTGATAGATGGCCAGGCCTGCCGCCCCCAGCAGCAGCAACGCCAGAACGCGGCTCTGGCGGATCAGCCCATGGCGGTAAAAGACCCCAAGGCCGATGCCGAGCAAGAACTCATAGATGATGTCGTTGTTGTAAAAGCGGCTGAGCAAGCCAAACCGCCCCAGCACCTCGCTGACCAGCAGCAAGGCGCCAGCCACCAGCAGCAGGTGGTGACGTTTGCGCACAAGAAAAGCCAGGCCGAACAGCAGGTAGAAGAACATTTCGAAGTTCAGCGTCCAGCCCACGTTCAAGGTGGGATACAGGCCGTAACCGCCGGGGTTCTCCGCCGGGATGAACAGCAGCGACAGCAGCAGGTGATGCCAACTGAACACCTGGTGCGGCATCCATTGGCTGAACGCCAGCAACAGCAAGGCCATCAGGGCCGTATAGAACCAGTAGGCGGGAACGATGCGCAGCACCCGGTTGAGCAGAAACTGGCGCGGCTCGACCGGCTTGTCGCAGGTCGACAGGTAGATAACCAGCCCACTGATCACGAAGAAGATGTCCACGCCCACAGCGCCCCGGTCAGTGAGCAATTTGCCGACGGTGCCGGTGGCATGGAAGTCGAAGAAGATCTGCATGAAATGGTGGCAGACCACCACCCAAGCGGCGAACGCCCGCAATGCCTGAAGCGAATACAACATGAAATAACCTGCGCTTTTCGGTGCATTGAGGCCCGTATCGGCTGCGTGAGCACCGATACAGGCCACCTAACCCTTTCCGACCGCAGGTGTATCGGAAAGGTCAGCCAAACCGATCAGAGGTTTTCGTAGCGGTTCATGTCCAGCACCCCGGCCTCGAGCGGCTCGGTTTCCTTGATGTAGCTGTTCAGGTCATGGAAGTAGCGCCAGAACTCGGGGTGGCTGCGGCGCACGCCCCAGCGCATGACAATGCGTTCGAACTTCGCCGCATCGTCCTTCGCGTACTCCATGTCCTCGACGAATTCCGGCACATCCTTGGTCGGGATGTTGAACATGAAGTTGGGGTAACTGCTGAGCACACCGGGGTACAGGGTCAGGGTGTCCAGGCCAGGCTGGTAGCGATAGGCCTCGCCAAGCAGGAAGGCCACGTTGCTGTGCGCGCGGTTGCGTAGCAGGCTGTACACCTGGCGCTGGCCGCCCTGCCCTTCGATGCGCAACATCGTCGCCTCGGGCAACTGGTTGATCACCTTCAGCCCGGCCGCCGGGCGCGAGACCAGGCGGCTGAGCGACTGCTCGGCATTGCGGAACTCTTCGCTCATTTGCGGCCGCGAGCAGAAGGCGCCCTGGCAGCGGTTGATCGGGTCGGGCGCGGCATTCAGGCTACCGGTGCGCTGCAACAGCTTGAGGCCGAAGTCGCGCGTGGGGTTGCGCGGGTCAAGCTTGATACCGCTCGGCGTGTCACTGTCGATGTCCTCGTAGTCCAGCCACATCTTGACCTTGCCGCTGTTCTGGTACCAGTCGCCAAGAATCGCCTTGCGCTGGTCTGCCGGCATCAGGCGCAGGAAATTGACCTCGGCACCGTTGCGAATCAGGTCGAAGTACAGGCGCGTCTGCAACTGGTGGGACACGTTGCCATACACATCGAAATTGACTGCCAGCTGGTAATAGGTGCGTTCGAGCAGCGGGTAGTCGAACAGCCAGACGGTAAGGGGCACATCGCCGACCAGGCCCTTGGTGACCGAGGCGCTGTCGAAATGACGGAAAATGCTCAGCAGGGCATTGTCGTTACCCGCCCACAGCGTCGCCCAGCCAGGGGCCGGCATCTCGGCATAGGCTTCCCGGCGCAGCTTTTCATACGCGTTGCGCTTGTCGCGGTACGCGTGCCACAGGCTCAGCACACTGCCCACGTCGTCGTTCTGGCCTGGCATGGCCAGCAACGGCGTGGCTTCGCCGCGGTAGTGCGCATCGGTGATGTAGCGGTCGTGCGCGGGCTCCTGGAACAACGCCCAGAAGTTGTCGCGAATCACGTCGGTGGCGATCTGCCCCCGGCAGACAGGCCCGCGGATGAAGGTGCGCACGAAGTACTCGGCGTTATCCAGCATGAACTGGTAGCGCGCCACCGCCGGGATGGCCTCGAAGGTTTCGAACGGGTTGGCGCGGTGGCGTGGGCCATAGCCGGGCAGCGCGCTGGCATGCCAGTCACCGGCATAGAACAGCTGCTTCACCCGCTTGAGCTTTTGCGGCCCCATTGGGTAGGTGATGTGCGTCTTGTGCACGATCACGCCCTGCACCGGGATCAACCGGTAGTAGAAGTCGGTACCTGGGGGGTCGTTGGGCCGCCGCGTGGCGATGATGTCAGCCGGCTGGCCGCTTGGCGTGCGCGAGCGCACCCACTGGAAGAAGTGGCCCTGCTCGCCCCCTGTAAAATAGATGTGCGCCAGGAACAGGTGCTCGTACAGCCAGCGGCCAACCAGCGCTTCGGTGGAGCCTGGGCGGTTGAGCAGCTCCTCCCATTCGGCGATTTGCCGGGCTTCGGCAGCGCTGGGTTGGATCGGCTGGTATTCGACCGGCGCGCCGGCGGCCAGCCAACGGCGCATGGTGTCGTATTCCTGGTCCGTCAACCCGGTCACGGCCAGCGGCATGCCTTCCCTGGGATGGGCGCCGGCGTAGGCATCGAACTCATGGGGCAAGGGGCACATGTTGTTGCGGTTCAGGCCCAGGACGATCTCGTCAGGCACCTTGGCATTGGGCGTGAGTGGCGTCTTGTGCCCCAGTTCGAGCATGCGCGCCATCAGCGCGGCTTGGCTGCCCTGGTTGTCGAGCACCGAGTAGAAGCCTTTCTTGCGCCACTCACTCTCGCTGTGGGCGTCGTAGAACAGCCGCGTGGTGGGCACTGCCTGGCTGCGCTCGCCCTGGTACACCGGAACCTTGCTGGCCCCGCGTACTGCGCCTTCGGGGCTTTCCAGCTTCAGTTGGCAGGCGGCATCGTTGCAGGCGTGGCAGGCCACGCATTTCTCGGTGAAAATGGGTTGAATGTCCCGGGTGTAGGATATGGCCGGGCTCGACTGGGGAGCTTGCCCAAGCACCGCGCCACTGAGGAGCAGGGCGAAAGCGCCGGCAAGGATACGTTGCACCATGTGCGGAAAGTCCTGGTTCTTGAAGCCATCACGATTTGTTGCCTGGTCGTCCTTGGCCACCGGTTTTCACCGGCTAGGCCAACATGAGCAGAATTCATGGAAATGGGCGATGCACCTAAAAACCGCGCAGCTTTGTTATGATTCGGCCCCTTCTGATATTCGCCCGACCAGGTAGTTCCTATGTCCGACCGCAGCGCTCGTCTCCAAGCACTCCAGAACGCCCTCAAAGAGCGCATCCTGATCCTCGACGGCGGCATGGGCACTATGATCCAAAGCTACCGGCTCGAGGAACACGACTATCGTGGCACGCGTTTCGCCGATTGGCCAAGCGATGTCAAGGGTAACAACGATTTGTTGCTGCTCAGCCGCCCAGACGTGATCGCTGCCATCGAGAAAGCCTACCTGGATGCGGGCGCGGATATTCTCGAAACCAACACCTTCAACGCCACGCAAATTTCCCAGGCCGACTACGGCATGGAATCGCTGGTATACGAGCTGAACGTCGAAGGCGCGCGCATTGCCCGCCAGGTGGCCGATGCCAAGACGCTGGAAACCCCCGACAAGCCGCGCTTCGTTGCTGGCGTGCTCGGCCCTACCAGCCGCACCTGTTCGATTTCACCGGACGTCAACGACCCTGGCTACCGCAACGTCACCTTCGACGAGCTGGTGGTCAACTATGTGGAGGCCACCCGTGGCCTGATCGAAGGCGGCGCCGACCTGATCCTGATCGAGACCATCTTCGACACCCTCAACGCCAAGGCGGCGATCTTCGCCGTGCAACAGGTGTTCGAGGAAGACAGCATCGAACTGCCGATCATGATCTCCGGCACCATTACCGATGCCTCCGGGCGCACCCTGTCGGGCCAGACCACCGAAGCGTTCTGGAACTCGGTACGCCACGCCAAGCCGATTTCCGTGGGCCTGAACTGCGCCCTGGGCGCCAAGGACCTGCGCCCGTACCTGGAAGAACTGTCGACCAAGGCCGACACCCATGTCTCGGCACACCCCAACGCCGGCCTGCCCAACGCCTTCGGTGAATACGACGAAAGCCCTGCCGAAATGGCCGCGGTGGTCGAGGAATTCGCCGCCAGCGGGTTCCTCAACATCATCGGCGGTTGCTGCGGTACCACCCCAGGCCACATCCAGGCGATTGCCGAAGCGGTCGCCAAATACCCACCGCGCGAAATTCCGGAAATCGCCAAGGCCTGCCGCCTGTCGGGCCTGGAGCCGTTCACCATCGACCGCCAGTCGCTGTTCGTGAACGTTGGCGAGCGTACCAACATCACCGGCTCCGCCAAGTTCGCCCGGCTTATCCGTGAAGAGAACTACACCGAAGCCCTGGAAGTCGCCCTGCAGCAGGTCGAAGCCGGCGCCCAGGTGATCGACATCAACATGGACGAAGGGATGCTCGACTCCCAGGCCGCCATGGTCCGCTTCCTCAACCTGATCGCTGGCGAACCGGACATCTCGCGCGTGCCGATCATGATCGACTCGTCGAAGTGGGAAGTGATCGAGGCGGGCCTGAAGTGCATCCAGGGCAAGGGCATCGTCAACTCCATTTCCATGAAAGAAGGCGTGGAGCAGTTCAAGCACCATGCCCGCCTGTGCAAACGCTACGGCGCCGCCGTGGTGGTCATGGCTTTCGACGAAGTGGGCCAGGCCGACACGGCTGCGCGCAAGAAGGAAATCTGCCAGCGCAGTTACGACATCCTGGTCAACGAAGTGGGCTTCCCGCCGGAAGACATCATCTTCGACCCGAACATCTTCGCCGTCGCCACCGGTATCGAAGAGCACAACAACTACGCCGTCGATTTCATCGAGGCCTGTGCCTACATTCGCGATCACCTGCCGCATGCGCTGAGCTCGGGCGGTGTGTCCAACGTGTCGTTCTCGTTCCGTGGCAACAACCCGGTGCGTGAGGCGATCCACTCGGTGTTCCTCTACCACGCGATCCAGAACGGCCTGACCATGGGTATCGTCAACGCCGGCCAGCTGGAAATCTACGACGAAATTCCCGCTGCGCTGCGCGAAAAGGTCGAGGACGTGGTGCTCAACCGCACCCCGCACGGTACCGACGCCCTGCTGGCAATCGCCGAAGACTACCGCGGCGGCGGCGCCACCAAAGAGGTGGAAAACGAAGAGTGGCGCTCGCTGCCAGTGGAAAAACGCCTGGAGCACGCGCTGGTCAAGGGCATTACCGCATTCATCGTCGAGGACACCGAAGCCTGCCGCCAGCAGTGCGCACGCCCGATCGAAGTGATCGAAGGCCCGCTGATGAACGGCATGAACGTGGTCGGGGACCTGTTCGGCGCGGGCAAGATGTTCCTGCCCCAGGTGGTCAAGTCGGCCCGGGTGATGAAGCAGGCAGTGGCGCACCTGATCCCCTTCATCGAGGCCGAGAAAGGTGACAAGCCCGAAGCCAAAGGCAAGATCCTGATGGCCACGGTGAAAGGCGACGTGCACGACATCGGCAAGAACATCGTTGGCGTGGTGCTGGGCTGCAACGGTTACGATATCGTCGACCTTGGCGTGATGGTGCCGGCCGAGAAAATTCTGCAAACCGCTCGCGACGAAAAGTGCGACATCATCGGCCTCTCCGGCCTGATCACGCCGTCGCTGGACGAGATGGTCCACGTTGCCCGCGAAATGCAGCGCCAGGGCTTCACGCTGCCGCTGATGATCGGGGGCGCCACGACGTCCAAGGCGCATACCGCCGTCAAGATCGAACCGAAGTACAGCAACGATGCCGTGGTCTACGTCACCGACGCCTCGCGCGCGGTTGGCGTGGCTACCCAGTTGCTGTCCAGGGAGCTCAAGCCAGGTTTCATCGAGCGGACCCGCCAGGAGTACGTGGAAGTACGCGAACGCACCGCCAACCGCAGTGCCCGTACCGAGCGCCTGAGCTACGCCCAGGCCATCGCCGCCAAGCCGCAATACGATTGGGCCGGCTACCAGCCAGCGGTACCCTCCTTCACCGGCGTGAAGGTGCTGGAAGACATCGATCTGCGCACCTTGGCCGAATACATCGACTGGACACCGTTCTTCATTTCCTGGGACCTGGCCGGCAAGTTCCCGCGCATCCTCACCGACGAGGTGGTCGGCGAAGCGGCCACGGCGCTGTACAACGATGCCCGCGAAATGCTCGACAAGCTGATCGACGAAAAGCTGATCAGTGCCCGGGCGGTGTTCGGCTTCTGGCCGGCCAACCAGGTCGCCGATGACGATATCGAAGTCTACGGTGCAGATGGCCAGACCCTGGCCACCCTGCACCACCTGCGCCAGCAGACCATCAAGCCGGACGGCAAGGCCAACTGGTCGCTGGCCGACTTCGTCGCGCCCAAAGGCAGCGGCGTGACCGATTACGTGGGGGGCTTCATCACCACGGCCGGCATTGGTGCCGAGGAAGTGGCCAAGGCCTATCAGGACAAAGGCGACGACTACAGCTCGATCATGGTCAAGGCCCTGGCCGACCGCCTGGCCGAAGCCTGTGCCGAATGGCTGCACGAACAGGTGCGCAAGGAACACTGGGGCTATGCCCGCGACGAGCAACTGGACAACGAAGCGCTGATCAAGGAGCAGTACCGCGGCATCCGCCCGGCACCGGGCTACCCGGCTTGCCCGGACCATACCGAAAAAGAGACCCTGTTCCGCCTGCTCGATGGCACGGCCATTGGCGAAACCGGGCCAAGCGGCGTGTTCCTCACCGAGCACTTCGCGATGTTCCCGGCCGCAGCGGTCAGTGGCTGGTACTTCGCCCACCCGCAGGCGCAGTACTTTGCCGTGGGCAAGGTCGACAAGGACCAGATCGAGTGTTACAGCGCGCGTAAAGGCCAGGATGTCAGCGTCAGCGAGCGCTGGCTGGCCCCTAACCTGGGTTACGACAGCTGAGTCTGCCGGGGCCGCCTTGCGGCCCTTCGCGACACCCGGTTGCGGCTGCCCGGGCCCGGTTGCTTCGGCAGGTGCGGGCTCGGGTCGCGAACGGGTTGCACGGTAGCGGCAAACCCCACCTACACTGTCCTTGATTGCCTCTGATTATTCAGGAGCCACCATGGACGATTCCAGCCAAGGCAAACCGCCGACCTTCTGGCAGATGCTGCACAGCATCCTCGCCGCCGCCTTCGGCGTGCAAAGCGGCAAGAACCGCGCCCGCGACTTCACCCATGGCAAGGCAAGCCATTTCATCGTCATGGGCACGCTGTTCACCCTGGTGTTCATTGCCGTGCTGATTGGCCTGGTGCAACTGGCGCTGCACCTTGCCGCGCGTTAAGCCCCCCGCACAAAGCACAACGCCTGCGCAATGGCTGCCGCAGGCGCCGTAGCTGCATCACGGTCGGAAGGTTCAAGTCACTGGTGGCTGACCCAGTACACGGCGGTGACGACCACCAGCACGATCAGGCAGAGGATCGCCCAGGCATCGACACTGCTGTCAGCTTTGCGGACCTTGGTAGAATTTCCCATTGCATTGCCTCTTGTAGTGGTTATGGGAATGCACTTCACAACCAGCAGTTAAGACGAGCAATGCCCTTCTCTCAAGCAGGGTCTTTCAATATTCGACCGGCGACGTCAAAAACGGGTATTGGTAACTGGCAGGCCGCCCTTCGGCGCTGTAACGCTGAAAATCCACGCCATAGTCGTCCCGCTCCAGCAATTTCAGCCAACGCCTGGCCTTGGCCTGGTCAATCACCTGCATGACCGGCGCCGTGTGTACACGCAAGCCATCACGGTTCAGCGCCAGCCCCTGGGCATCATCGTGCAGCATCACCATGGCCCAGCCGCCGAGGGTGAAATGCCCACCCAACAGCACGCTCAAGCGGCCGTCGATGCGCGCACGCAGCGCCTCGGGCGAACTGTTCACAGCACCGAACAGCACGTCACGCCCCGGCGTATGGCCGGCTTCCTGGAAAGCTTGCATGGCGCCGAAGGCCATTTCGTCATTGGCCGACCACACCAGGCCGATGTTCGGGTAACGCTGCAGCAGCAGCTGTGCCTGCTCGTAGGCCCGCTGTCGGCTCCAGCCGCCATACACCACCTGGCGCAAGCGCACCTGGGGGAAATCGGCCAGCGCCCTGCGCATACCCTGCTCGCGCAGTTGCGAGGCCGGCGTGGTCTTGACGCCGACAAACGCCAGCAACTCTACCGGGCCATGGCCACGTGGCAATTGCGCGACCATCTGATGCAACATCTCGAAACCCGCCTGTTCGTCATTGCTGGTCAGTGTGCCCAGTGGCGCGGCGAACTTGTCGGGCTGGGCCAGGATGCTGCGCTCCTGGCTGGCCGTGAGGCCATTGTTCACCAGCAGCAGCTTCACCCCCGTGCCGCGCGACAGGCGCAGGATTTCCGGCGCCACGTATTGCTCGTTGACCACCACCAGGTAATCGGGCCGCTGCGGCGCGGTGAGTATCGCCCTGGCCTGGGTCAACGCCTGGTCGGGGTTGCGCTCGGTGTATTGCACGCGCAGGGTCATGCCCAGCTCCTGGGCGGCGGCCTGCATGAACCGGCTGTAGCTGCTCCAGAACGTCTCGTTGGACAGCCCCGGGTTGAGGAACACCACTGAAGCCGGTTGTGCGCTCGCCGCCAGCGGCAAGGCAAGACAAATGCTTTGGCACAACGCCTTCAACATGGGCTGGCATCCCTGTGACGCAAACCGCGGATTATACCCGCCGCGCCGGTATACTGGGCACAAATGGCAGTCAGTCTCACATAGTCCATTTGGTTCTTTTCATATGCAAAAACATCACTTTAGCGCATAAACGCAACCTGCTATCGTTCCCCGGCTCCGTACCGGAGTGCGCGGCCGTGCGCGCGAATAGCTGCATGCCTGAGACAGGACTTTTATGTACGTATACGACGAGTACGATCAGCGGATCATCGAGGACCGCGTCAAGCAGTTCCGTGATCAGACCCGCCGCTAC
The DNA here is from genome assembly GCF_001320345.1 of Pseudomonas sp. NBRC 111127. Classification (NCBI taxonomy): domain Bacteria; kingdom Pseudomonadati; phylum Pseudomonadota; class Gammaproteobacteria; order Pseudomonadales; family Pseudomonadaceae; genus Pseudomonas; species Pseudomonas sp. NBRC 111127. Next base: position 11,068 of record NZ_BCBD01000124.1, read on the forward strand.
CTGGCCGGTGAGCTGAGCGAAGAAGAATTCCGCCCTCTGCGCCTGCAGAACGGCCTATACATCCAACGTTTCGCGCCGATGCTGCGTGTCGCCGTGCCGTACGGCCAGCTGAACGCCACCCAGGTTCGCACCCTGGCCAAGATCGCCCGCGACTACGACAAGGGCTACGCCCACATTTCCACCCGGCAGAACGTGCAGTACAACTGGCCGGCGCTGGAAGATGTTCCGGACATCCTTGCCGAGCTGGCCAAAGTGCAGATGCACGCGATCCAGACCAGCGGCAACTGCCTGCGCAACACCACCACCGACCAGTTCGCCGGGGTTGCTGCAGACGAGGTCATCGACCCGCGGCCATGGTGCGAAATCGTGCGCCAGTGGACCACCTTCCACCCGGAATTCGCCTTCCTGCCGCGCAAGTTCAAGATCGCCATCAATGGCTCGCAGGAAGACCGTGCCGCCATCGAAGTGCACGATATCGGCCTGGAACCGGTGCGCAATGCGGCCGGTGAGCTGGGCTTCCGCGTATTGGTAGGGGGCGGCCTGGGGCGTACCCCGGTGGTGGGCTCGTTCATCAACGAATTCCTGCCATGGCAAGACCTGATCAGCTACCTCGACGCCATCCTGCGCGTGTACAACCGTTACGGTCGCCGTGACAACAAGTACAAGGCGCGGATCAAGATCCTGGTCAAGGCCCTGACCCCGGAAGTGTTCGCCGAAAAGGTCGAGGCCGAAATGGTCCACCTGCGTGGCGGCAACACTACCCTGACCGAAGCCGAAGTGCAGCGGGTATCGCGCCACTTCGTCGACCCCGAATACCTGGCCCTGGACAACGTCGACTTCGCCGCCCAGGACGCCGAGTACCCTGGCTTCGCCCGCTGGCGCTCGCGCAATACCCGCGCTCACAAGCGGCCGGGTTACGTGGCCGTTACCCTGTCGCTCAAACCCACCGGCGTGGCCCCGGGTGACCTGACCGACAAGCAGCTGGACGCCGTGGCCGACCTGGCCGAGCGCTATAGCTTCGGCTTCCTGCGTACCTCGCACGAGCAGAACATCATTCTGGCCGATGTCGAGCAGCGCCAACTGCACGCGCTGTGGCTGGAATTGCGCGAAAGCGGCTTCGCCACCCCGAACATCGGTCTGCTGACCGACATCATCTGCTGCCCGGGCGGTGATTACTGCTCGCTGGCCAATGCCAAGTCGATCCCGATTGCCGAGTCCATCCAGCGCCGCTTCGACGACCTGGACTACCTGTTCGACATCGGCGAAATCGACCTGAACATTTCCGGCTGCATGAACGCCTGCGGCCACCACCACGTGGGCCACATCGGCATCCTCGGCGTGGACAAGAAAGGTGAGGAGTTCTACCAGGTGTCGCTGGGCGGCAACGCTGCACGCGGCGCAAGCCTGGGCAAGATCCTCGGCCCGTCCTTCGCCCAAGATGACATGGCCGATGTGATCGAAAAGCTGATCGCGGTGTACGTCGAGCAACGTACCGAGGAAGAGCGTTTCATCGACACCTACCAGCGTATCGGTATCGACCCCTTCAAGGAACGCGTCTATGCAGCGAATCATTAAGAACAATCAGATCGTCGACGAAACCTGGCACCTGCTGCCCAAGGAAACGGCTTTCGACGAGCTGACCAACTGCGACGACTACATCGTTCCGCTGCAGATGTGGCGTGACCATGCCCATGTGCTCAAGGCCCGCGACGGCGGCCTTGGCGTGTGGCTGGACAGCGACCAGGAAGCCGAAGAAATCGGTGAAGACGTGCAGTACTTCCAGGTCATCGCCTTGAACTTCCCCGCCTTCACCGACGGGCGCAGCTACTCCAACGCGCGCCTGCTGCGTGACCGCTACGGCTTCAAGGGCGAGCTGCGTGCCATTGGTGACGTGCTGCGCGACCAGTTGTTCTACATGGCCCGTTGCGGTTTCGATGCATTCGCCATCCGTGCCGACAAGGACCCGGAAGACGCATTGCAGGGCCTCAAGGACTTCTCGGTGACCTACCAGGCCGCTACCGACGAGCCGCTGCCGCTGTTCCGTCGCCGCTGATTGCCACCTGCAACACCACGGCCCGCCGCAATGGCGGGCCGTTTCATTTGCACCCGCCGGTGCCGCTCAACCCTGCCCCAGCTTCCTCCCAGCCCACCCACGCCTGCGCCCTTTTTTGCCTGGGGATCAAATGTCCTTGGTCGAACCCCGCCTTAATCAAACCGCGTCAAACTTGCACACTGCTCCACACTCAAACAACGGACGGGACTGCACCCCCTGGCTGAATTCCAGCCCCTTCCCTCACCTACCAGGAGCCACCTCATGAGCATTCCATCTTTTGGTCTCGGTACTTTTCGCCTTACGGGCCAGACGGTCATCGACTCGGTCAAGGCCGCCCTTGAGCTGGGCTACCGGGCCATCGACACCGCGCAGATCTACAAGAACGAAGCAGAGGTCGGCCAGGCCATCGCCGAGAGCGGTGTACCACGCGGTGAGTTGTTCATTACCACCAAGATCTGGGTCGACAACTATGCCCCTGGCAAGCTGCAAGACAGCTTGAAGGAAAGCCTGGAAAAACTGCGCACCGACTACGTGGACCTGTTGCTGATCCACTGGCCAGCCCCGGGCAACGGCGTTGAACTGCCCGACTACATGGCCGCCATGGCCGACGTCAAGAAAGCGGGCCTGACCCGCCAGATCGGGGTGTCGAACTTCAACATCGCGTTGACCGAGCAAGCCATCGAGGTGGTGGGCAAAGGCGAAATCGCCACCAACCAGATCGAGCTCAGCCCATACTTGCAGAACAGCAAGCTGGCTGCCTACCTCGAGGCGCAAGGCATCACTGTCACGTCCTACATGACCTTGGCCTACGGCAAGGTGCTGAAGGACCCGGTGCTGACCGAGATCGCCACCAAGCACAAGGCCACCGTGGCTCAGGTTGCCCTGGCCTGGGCCCTGCAACTGGGCTACGCGGTGATCCCCTCGTCGACCAAGCGCGAGAACCTGGCCAGCAACCTGTTGGCCCGTAGCCTGAAGCTGGATGACCAGGACATGGCACGCATCGCCACGCTGGAACGCAATGGCCGTGAAGTCAGCCCGCCAGGCCTTGCCCCTGATTGGGACTGAGACACTCTGCAGGTGGGCACGGGACCGAGCGCCACTTTGCACGGCCAAGCCGTGTACAGTACGCCTACAACAATGCCCACAAAGGAGCCCGGCCCATGAGTGTAACGCTGTCCCCCCTGCACATCGACTGCGATTTCGATTCTGGCAATATCCAGGTACTGGATGCCAGCAACCCGGCGCAGGTGCGCCTGGCCATCCGCCCGGACACCCACAGCGACCATTACCAGTGGTTCCACTTCAGGGTCAGCGGGCTGACGCCGGGCCAGGTCCACCGCTTCAGCCTCGACAACGCCTCGGGCGCTTCGTACAAGCATGCCTGGAGCGGCTACAACGCCGTTGCCAGTTACGACCAGCAACGCTGGTTCCGGGTACCCAGCCAGTTCGATGGCAGCGCGCTTTCGTTCGAGCTCAAGGCTGAGCAGCCGCAGGTCTGGTTCGCCTACTTCGAACCATACCCACGCGCTCGCCACAACCAGTTGATCGAGCGGGCCCGGCAACTGCCCGGTGTCGAATTGCTGGCCTGCGGCCGCAGCGTGCAAGGCCGGGACATTCCCCTGCTACGGGCGGGTGATGGTGCCGAGGGCAAGCGCAAGCTATGGCTGATCGCCCAGCAACACCCCGGCGAGCACATGGCCGAATGGTTCATGGAGGGCGTGATAGACCGCCTGCAGGCTAACGACACGGTGATCCAGCAACTGCTGGGCAAAGCCGATCTGTACCTGATCCCCAACATGAACCCCGACGGCGCCTTCCTTGGCCATCTGCGCACCAACTTCAAAGGCAAGGACCTCAACCGTGCCTGGCAGGACGCCAGTGTCGAACTCACCCCGGAAGTGTTCTTCGCCCAGGCGCAGATGAAGCAATATGGTGTGGACGCCTTCATCGACGTGCACGGTGATGAAGAAATCCCCCATGTATTCACGGCGGCGTGCGAGGGCAACCCAGGCTACACACCCCGGCTGGCAAAGCTTGAGGCGCAGTTCCGCAGCACCCTGTGCAGCCTTACCCCCGACTTCCAGACGGTACATGGCTACACCCGCGACGAGCCTGGCCAGGCGAACACCACCCTGGCCTGCAATGCGGTGGGCATGGCGTACGACTGCCTGTCGCTGACCCTGGAAATGCCATTCAAGGACCATGATGATGCGCCCAACGCCGCCACCGGCTGGTCGGGCGCGCGCTCCAAGGCACTGGCCGGCGCCGTGCTGGAGACGCTGGCAGGCATGCTTGGCGACTTGCGCTGACCCGCGGCTGGCGCACGCCTTCAAAACTGCACATCCAGGATCACACTGTCGGCATAGCTGGCCGCGGGCGGCGTGGCCTGGTCGGTGTAGACCTTGGCGTTGTAGTTGAACACCTGGCTGCCGGTGCCGGTACCGGCACCGGGGTTCACATCCGCATCAGTGCTCGCGCGGCGTGCCGCACCAACCGCGCCCCACCGCACCGTACCGGCACCCTTGAAAATGTCATATGCCAGGTAATTGCTGGTGGTAGATTTCATGCGCCGCCTGCCATTGGCCACGTTCTGCCCGTCGTCCAGGCCAACCGTGTAGTTGCTGCCCTTGGTGCACGAAACACTCAGGCTCTGGCTGACCGTGGCGAACCCTGCCACCACCGGGGCACTGCCGAAGTTGATGTTGGGCGTGGTGATCTGGCAATCGTTGGTCACTGTCAGGCTCACGGTCAGGGTCTTGCTGCCTGAACCGATGTCGCGCCCAAGGCAGGCGCCGAGCAAGCCAATGCCCGAACAGTAGTCCCAGCTCCAGGCAATGGTCAGGGTTTCCTGGTACAGGCCAGCGGCGACATTGCTGCCCACCTGGGTGCGCATGTACAGCGGCACCGATTTGGGGGTGGTGCCGCCGAGCAAACCCAACAGGTCGAGAATGCCGGTACGGGCGAAGTCATA